>DATMZP010000689.1:0-4398 GCA_035573595.1 Hyphomicrobiaceae bacterium | reverse complement strand
GGTTGCCGGGCTTGACGCCGAAATCTTCCACCAGCGCGTTGGCGAGGCGGTTGGACCAGTCGGTCAGCTCCTTGTAGGTGCGGCGGCGGCCGTTGCCGATCAGCGCCGTGTTGTCGCCGAAGCCCTTCTCGACCATGCGGTCGGTCAGCTCGACGGCGGCGTTGAGGTACTCGGGATACTGGAACTCGGGCCGGTCGAGCAGCAGGTCGGGCCACTGCGCGGCGGGCGGCAGGTTGTCGCGCGCGAAGGTATCGACGTGGGCGGAGGGACCGAGAGCGGCAGCGCCCTTGAGGGCCGGCGTGCGGCGCCTGGTGGAACGCTCCTCGCGGGAGAACATGCGTGTGAACATCGTAGCCTCCGATACGCCCTCTCCCCGCAAGCGGGGAGAGGGCCCGTCAGTCTCCCGCGAACGCCGGCTTCTGCTTGGCCACGAACGACTGGTAGGCGCGGCGGAAGTCGCGGGTCTGCATGCAGATGGCTTGCGCCTGGGCCTCGGCCTCGATGGCCTGTTCGAGGGTCATCGACCATTCCTGGTTCAGCATGGTCTTGGTCATCATATGCGCGAACGTCGGTCCTGCCGCGAGCGACCTGGCCAGCGCCACCGCCTCGGCCTCCAGCGCCTCCGGCGCCACCAGCCGGTTGAAGAAGCCCCAGCGCTCGCCCTCCTCCGCCGACATGGTGCGCCCCGTGAACAGCAGCTCCGCAGCGCGGCCCTGTCCGATCACGCGGGGCAGCATGGCGCACGCCCCCATGTCGCAGCCGGCGAGGCCGACGCGGGTGAAGAGGAACGCGGTCTTGGCGGCGGGGGTGCCGAGGCGCAGGTCGGCGAAGAGTGCAATCATCGCGCCGGCGCCGACGCACACGCCGTCCACCGCGGCGATCACGGGCTGCGGCGCAGCCTTCATGGCCTTCACCAGGTCCCCCGTCATGCGCGTGAAGGCCAGCAGCCCCTTCATGTCCTTGTCGAGCAGCGGGCCGATGATGTCGTTCACGTCGCCGCCCGAGCAGAAATTGCCGCCGTTGGATGCAAACACCACCGCCTTCACGTCGTCGGCATAGGCGAGCGCCCGGAAGGTGTCGCGCAGCTCGGCGTAGGAGTCGAAGGTGAGCGGGTTCTTGCGCTCCGGCCGCGGCAGCGAGACCACGGCGACGCCGCCGTCGAGGCGCCAGTTGAAGTGGCGGGGCTTGAAGCTCCGGTCGATCGTCATGGGCTGCGCACTCCTGTGTGCGTCTCCTCCCGCAGGGCATCGAGCAGGCCGACCATGGTCTCGCTCCGCTCGTCGCTGAAGGAGCCAAGGATCTCGTTCACCCACCGCTCGTGCGCCGCGGCCATGACCTCGAACAGCCGCAGGCCCTTGTTGGTGAGCCTCACGAACGTGGCGCGCCGGTCCTTCTCGTTGGCGATGCGCATCACGAGGCCCTCGGCGACCAGCCGGTCCACCAGGCCCGTGACGTTGCCGTTGGACACCATGAGGAGGCGCGACACCTCCGTCATGGTCATGCCGGCCTCGCGGCGGGCCAGCGCCGCCATCACGTCGAACTTGGGCAGCGTGATGCCGAACTCGCGGGCAAGGCGCCGCCGCAGCTCCGCCTCGATAGGGCGCGCGGCGCGCAGCAGCCGCACCCACAGCCTCAATCTGAGATGCTCCGGCGCCTCGGGCCTCGACTGCGGCTCGACGGTCATGCCTCTCCCCCCGAGACCGAGATGGCCTGGCCGGTGACGGCCTGCGCGGCCGGCGTGCACAGCCACAGCACCGTGTCCGCAACCTCCTCGGGCTTCACGAACCGCTCCTGCAGGTTGAGCCGCTTCAGCTCGGCCCGCGCCTCGCCGCGCGAGCGGCCGGTCTTGGCGGCGATGTTGGCGAGCGAGGCCTCGAGCAGCGGCGTCTCGGTGAAGCCGGGGCACACGGCGTTCACCGTCACGCCGGCAGCCGCCAATTCGGCCGCCAGCGCCCGCGCCAGCCCCACGACGCCGTGCTTGGCGGCGCAGTAGGCCGCCACGTAGGGATAGCCCTTGAGGCCGGCCGTGGAGGCCATGAGGACGATCCGGCCCCCGCCGGCCCCTTTGCGAGTGAGGTCGGGCAGCGCCGCCTTGACGCTCAAGAAGGCGCCGGTGAGGTTCACGCCCAGCATGCGCTGCCAGTGCGCCAGGTCCAGCCTGCCGATCGGCGCGCTCTCCGCCGCCCCCGCATTGGCCACCAGGATATCGATAGGGCCGTGCGCCGCGCGGGCGGCCTGCACCATGGTGGCGGTGTCCTCCTCGCGGGTCACGTCGGCGACGATGGCGCAGGCACGGTCGAGGTTCGCCGCCACCTCCTCCAGGGGCGCCGCGCGGCGCCCGACCAGCGATACGGCGGCGCCGGCTGCCGACAGCGCCACGGCGATGGCCGCCCCGATGCCGGTGCCGCCACCCGTGATCAGCGCATGCCGGTCCTCCAGCACCCGCGGCATCACACCCGCTCCGTTCCGGTCTCAGCCGAAGTCTCAGCCCGGGCGGCCAGCCGGTAGAGCTGGTCGCGGCCGGCGAGATAGGGCTTGGGCCACGTCGCGTCGGTGTAGCCGGCGCGCGCCGCGGCGTGCAGCGTCCAGTACGGATCCGCCAGGTGCGGGCGGGCGAGGCAAACGAGGTCCGCCCGGCCCGCCATCAGGATCGAGTTGACGTGGTCGACTTCCGTGATGTTGCCCACCGCCATGGTGGCGATGCCCACCTCGTTGCGGATGCGGTCGGAGAACGGCGTCTGGAACATGCGGCCGTACACGGGCCGTGCCTCGACGGAGGTCTGCCCGGCCGACACGTCGATGATGTCCACGCCCTCCCGCTTGAGGAGGCGCGCGATCTCCACGGCGTCGGCCGGCGTGATGCCGCGGCTGCCCACCCAGTCGCTGGCGGAAATACGCACCGAGATGGGCTTCGCTGCGGGCCACGCCGCTCGTACCGTCCGGTAAAGCTCGAGCGGGAAGCGCATGCGGCTATCGAGCGAGCCGCCGTATTCATCGTGCCGCCGGTTGGTGAGCGGGGAGATGAACGCCGAGAGCAGATAGCCGTGGGCGTAATGCAGCTCCAGCATGTCGAAGCCGGCGCGCTCGGCCATGCGGGTCGCGGCGACATACTGCGAACGCACCCGGTCCATGTCCGCGTGCGTCATCTCGCGCGGAATCTGGTTGCTTGGCGACCACGCCACTGGCGAGGGCCCCATCAGCTCCCAGTTGCCCTCGTCGAGTGGCGCATCCATCTCCTCCCAGCCGAGCTGGGTGGAGCCCTTGGGGCCGGAATGCCCGAGCTGGATCGCAATCTTGGCGTCCGTCTCGGCGTGCACGAAATCGACGATACGCTTCCAGGCCGCCTCGTGCGCCGGTGCATAAAGCCCGGTGCAGCCGGGCGTGATGCGCGCCTCGGGCGAGACGCAGGTCATCTCCGTGACAACGAGGCCCGCGCCGCCCTTCGCCCGCTCGGCGAGGTGGACGAGGTGCCAGTCGGTGGGGGTGCCGTCCACGGCCTTGTATTGCGCCATCGGCGAGACCACCACGCGGTTCTTCAGGTGCATCTCGCGCAGGCGGAACGGCGTGAACATGGGCGGGCGCGCGGCGTTGGGCCCTGGTGGGGGCCCCGGTGTGAGATTGTGGTCCGTGGCCTGCTCCTCGAACCACGTCTCCGCACCGTCCAGCCACGCCTTGTCGCGCTGACGCAGGTTCTCGTGGCTGATGCGCTGCGAGCGCGTCAGCAGCGAGTAGTTGAACTGCACCGGGTCCAGACCGAAATACCGCTCCACGTCCTCGAACCACTCCGTGGAGTTGCGCGCCGCGCTCTGCAGGCGCAGCACCTGGGTGCGCCGATCCTCCTCGTAGCGCCGGAACGCCGCGGGCATGGTGGGCTCGGTGTGCAGGTACTCGGCCAGAGCGATGGCGCTTTCGAGCGCGAGCTTGGTGCCGGAGCCGACGGAGAAGTGCGCCGTCGCCGCCGCATCGCCCATCAGCACGATATTCTCGTGGCCCCAGGACTCGCACAGCACGCGGTTGAAGTTGAGCCAGGCCGACCCGCGCAGGTGGCGCGCGTTGGTCATCAGCCGGTTGCCGCCGAGGTTCCCGGCGAAGATCCGCTCGCAGGCGGCGATCGCCCCCTCCTGGCTCATGCGGTCGAAGCCGAGGTTGCGCCAGGTCGACTCGGAGCACTCGACGATGAAGGTCGCCGTCTCGGGCTCGAACTGGTACGCGTGCGCCCAGATCCAGCCCCCGGGGCCCTTGCCGGTCTCCTCGAAGATGAAGGTGAAGGCGTCGTCGAATTTCTGGTGCGTGCCGAGCCAGATGTACTTGGTGCGGCGCACGTCGATGTCGGGCCGGAACACATGCGCCAGCGTGCTGCGCACCTTGGAGTTGGCCCCGTCGCACGCCACGATCAGG
>DATMZP010000688.1:0-9345 GCA_035573595.1 Hyphomicrobiaceae bacterium | reverse complement strand
TACGGCGCAACGATGGAAGTCGCACCATCGCACGCGATGGTCCAAAGCTGACGGGAATACGATGGTTGCCAGTGACAGCTTTGCCGAGTTTCTGCGCGAGCAACTGGCGCCGCTCGGCCGCGTCACGATGCGGCGCATGTTCGGCAAGACCGGTGTGTTCTGTGACGGGGTGATGTTCGGGATGGTGACGGACAACACGCTCTACCTCCGGGTTGATGACCACAACCGGGTGGCCTTCAAGGAAGCCCAGTCGTTTCCGCCCCTCAACTACGAGAAGAAGGGCTGCACCATAGACCTCTCCTTTTGGCGCGCGCCGGAGCGGCTGTTCGACGAACCCGACGAGCTCGTCACGTGGGCGCGAGCCGCGCTGGGGGCGGCGCGTCGGGTCGCGGCGAAGAGACAACGAACAGCGCCAAGGCGAAAATCAAAGCCGCGACCAACGTGAAGGCCGGCAAGCCGGTCAATGCGCGAAGAACACCGGCAGCTCGGCCGCGCCCAGGATGTGGCTGGTGGCGCCGCCGAAGATCATCTGCCGCAGCCGGCTCTGCGTATAGGCCCCCTTGATCAGCAGGTCCGCGCCCTGGGCCTTGGCCTCGGCCAGGATCGCCTCGCCCGGCCGACCGCTGCGCGGCACGACCGACTTCTCCGTGGCGGCGACGCCGTTGGCCTCCAGGTAGCCCACCGCGTCCTTGGAGCTCGGGCCCGGCACGATGTGGCCCTCGACGCTGAGCAGCACCACGCGCTTGGCCTTGCGCAGGATCGGCAGGGCGAAAAGGATGACGCGCGCCGTTTCGGTGCTGGCGTTCCAGTGGATCAGCACCGTCTCGCCGATCGTCTCCGGCGTGTCGGGCGGCGCCATCAGAACGGGCCGGCCGCTGTCGAACAGGGCCGATTCGATGGCGGTCATGCGCGCGCCGCGGCCGCCGGGCCGGCCGAGCACGGTGATGTCGTGCACGCGCCCCAGGCTGCCGAGCGCAGCATCGTCGATGGGTGGTCCGCCGCGCCAGCGGAAGCGGGCACTGTCGGGCGCCGACGGATAATAGCCGGCGGCGAAGGCGTCGAACGCCTGGCGCACGCTGCGCGTGAAATCCGCCTCGTTCCAGTCGGCGGGCGGGATGGTGACCGCCACGATGGGGTCGGGGGCGACGATGTCGGCGAAGGCGGGCCGTAGCGCCACGCCCTCGACGGTGGCACCGAACATGTCGGCCAGCAGCCGCGCCGTCTCCAGGACGGCGGGCATGGTCTCGCTCTGGTCCACGGGGAGAAGAATGCTCTTCATGTCACTCCTCCCATGACAGTCCTCCCATGACAGTCTTCGGAGTTCCTCGGCGCTCGGTCGACCCTGCGACCTTCCAGCCTGCCGCCTCCAGCCTCGCGCATCATAGCACAGACGCGAGGGAGGCTGCCCGCGGTATGTCGAAGGGCGCTCGCGTCCTGCGCGATGGCAACTCAGAATCGTGTCAGCAGGGAGACGGTGCCGAACGGCGCCGGGCCGTCCCGGTCGCGCCATGTGCCCTCGGCGGCCCAGCCGCCGGAGATGGCCACCTCGCCGGTTGCCCATTCGTAGCGCAGGAAGCCGCCGATGCGGGCCGTATCGTGCTCCAGGTCCGGTTCTGCCGTCCCGCCGGAGCCGCCTTCCAGGCCGACCGACAGCTCCGGCCAGAGCCGCCAGCCGAGCCGGATGCGGCCGCCGTAGTCCATGTGGGTGGAGCCGAAGGAGAGGTCGGCCGAGGCCCAGGCCTGGTCGGTGATGTTCCACCAGACTTCCAGGACACCCTTGCCGCCGTACTCGGTGCCCTGCAGCGGCGGAAATGGGTCGCCCGCGTCGGGCGCATGGTCCGTGACGGAGAGGCCGCCGAAGATCTTGATGGTCACGGAGCCGAGCTGCTTGTGATAGCCGATCAGCAGGTCGCCGAACGTCGCGTTGCCCCTTCCGTAGTTGGCGTAGCCCAGGACGCCACGCAGCCGGAAGCCATCGTCCCGTATTGCGCCGAAGGGCGCCACGGTGGCGCCGCCGTAGGCCGACCAGATGTGGCGGAACGCCTCCCCGCCCGACCATACCTCCACGCGGGGCGGCGCCTCGGCCGCCTCCGGCTCCTCGCCGTACGCCGCCCCGCGCGGGCCTGAGCCGCAGAGCCCCAACGTTGCCGCCACTACCCCGGCGGCTCGGACGCCGCGCAGAGCCCGCCACGAGCCGGAGTACGCCACACACACCTCCGCCCAACATCATGGTCGATAGCATTCAGGCGATACCTGAACCTCAGACATGATCCTATTCAATTCATCCGACCAAAGAAACACATTATACGCGGCAGGAACGGCGCGCCGGCCGGTTGGGCGCTTGGTGTTGCCGATGGGACCCACTGCCACGGCCCGCAGGGATGCGCCAGCGTGCACCCGTGCCCTCGACCGGCCGGATCGATGCCGATGTGCCACCGCCGCCGCGGCGACGACGGCCTGCCGGCAAAAGCAGTGGGTCTCGCCGGACGAGCCTGATACAGATCAGACCGCCCATCGGCGTCGGGGTGCGCCCGCGACGCCGACTGACAAAGAAGGAGGAGATCATGAATAAGGCAATCGGAGCCGGGATCCTGGGCCTCGTGATCGGAGGCGCGGCCGGCCGGGGGAGCATGTACGCCCGGCTGCAGCCGGTAGAGCAGCGCGCGTCGCAGGCCGAGGCGGCCCGCGAGGAGGCTGCCAAAGCCGCCAAGGCGCTGGAGGGCCAGCTGAAGGAGGCGCAGCAGGCGGTCGAGAAGCTGCAGGCCGCCGGGAAGGCGGCCGACCAGGCCCTCGGCGAGGCGAAAGGGCAACTGACCACAGCCCTGTCGGGCAAGGAGGCCGCCGAGAAAGCCAGGGAGGCGGCCGACAAGACTGCGGCAGAGCTCAAGGGCCAGCTGGCTGCGGCCGTGTCCGCCAGAGAGGCGGCCGAGCAGGCCCTGGCGGAGGCGAAGAAGAGCGCGGCGCCGGCGCAGTGAGGCCGAGGAGGCCCGCCGACAGTCGACTACTGGCGGGCTTCACGCCAAGGGCGATGCACTGATGTCAGATCCGGACGGCCGGTTCTGACGCCTCAAAAGAAAGCGGCGGGCGCGAGGCCCGCCGTCTCGACGACAGCGCCATCCGGGCGCACGACGGATCACCAGTGCACGTTGAGGCCGGCGCGCACGGTGTGGAAGTCGACCGTCTGCGACGCCAGGGTGGCCGTCTCTCCGGTGGGCAACCCACCGCCGATTGCTGTCACCGGGCCGGAAGCGCCGACGCTTCCCAGGTTGATGTATTGGTACTCGATCTTCAGCGACAAGTTGCGGCTGAGGGCAGTCTCAAGGCCGCCACCGACTGTGTAGCCGCTTTCCAGGCCGCTACTCCTCAGCCTAGTGTCGAAATTGGCGAATAGCCCAACATCGGTGGCGCTGAGGCTGTATTCAACCTGCCCGACGGCCCAGCCGCCGGTGGCATAGACGAGGAGGCTGGGATTGACGAGCACGCCCAGGCGCCCGCGCACTGTAGCATACCAGTCGAGATCGAGCGAGGCGACCCCATCAAGCGAGATAACATCGACAACCTTGGGATACTCAAACGTGCCGGCAACGGAGTCCCTCTGGCCGCCCTGGATGTCGGCCTCGATGCCGTACACGATGGAGCCCGACCGCCAAGTCCAGCCTAACTGCCCGCCGGCGAACAGCCCATCGAGCCCAAGCTCTCCCAGAGTGCCCCGGGACAAGGTGTCGGCCCCCCCGAGCGTCGCAAACCCGGTTTGATCGGTGAGGAGATGGACAGGTGCCCCGCTGTCCCAGGAATGGCCGATGCTCAGGCCGGCGTAGAAGCCGGTCCAGGAGAACGGTTGTCCGCCCCCGGTTGGCTCCGAGGCCCATACGCTTGGTGCACACGCACCAGCGGTGCCGAGCGCAGACCCCACGAGCACTGCACGAAACGCTTTGATATTCATAATAATTGCCCTCGCTATCCAGACTTTGCGAGCAGGCGCGAACTTTGTGAAACAACAGCCGCCTCCCGTTGTTCGTCACAATAACGATCACTGGTGTACGGCATAGGGGGTGGCGCAACGGCATGCGAGGTCCATGCAGGAGAGCCACTGACGCATGTCGTTCTCAGGATATCCAATAGATCAATAGCTTAGCTCATCGCGCCGGCCAGCAACCCGGCTGTGCGAGATGTAACAAATGCGCAACACTGATGGACCAAAGGATAGGGCGCAAGGTCTAGGCGTCAGCCGAGACCCCAGATGCGAGGCTCGGCGATCTCCAGGCAGTTGCCGGCGGGGTCGCGGAAATAGATGGAACGCCCGCCGCGCGGCCACTCGAAATCGGCCTCGATGGCGACGGCCTTGGCGGCGAGACGCCGGACCCAGGCGTCGAGGTCGGCGGTGGTGGCGCGGAAGCAGATATGGCCCGGCCCCGCCGCACCGTGCGGGGGCACGGGCAGTCCGCCAGCGGCCGGGGGGACACGTGTGGCCTCGGGGTTGAAGATCAGGAGGACCTGGTCGCCGCAGCGGTAGAACAGGTGCCGGCCGGGGACGCTGGCAAAGGGCTCGAGGCCGAGCACGTCGCGGTAGAACGCCTCGGCGGCGTCGAGGTCGCCGGCGTAGAGCACGGTTTCGAGGATGCCCGCCGGTTTCATCCGGGCCTCGCCTCACGGGACGCGCTGAGGAGGAGCGCCCACAAGCAGCGTCACGTCACTGTCAGCTTCTGCAGCGAGATCAGCTCGCCCACGCCCTTGCGGGCAAGCGCCATCAGCTGGTCGAAGGACTCCTGCGAGAACGGCACGGTCTCGGCCGTGCCCTGCACCTCGACGATGCCGCCCGACCCCGTCATGACGAAGTTGGAGTCGGCATCGGCCTCGGAGTCCTCCGGGTAATCCAGATCGAGCACCGCCGTTCCCTTGTAGAGGCCGCAGGAAACGGCGGCCACGTGGTCCCGCAGCACCCCGTCGCGGATCATGTCGCGGGCACACATCCACTTGATGCAGTCGTGCAGGGCCACCCAGGCACCGGTGATGGCGGCGGTGCGGGTGCCGCCGTCGGCCTGCAGCACGTCGCAGTCGATGGAGATCTGGCGTTCGCCCAGCTTCGGCAGATCCACCACGGCCCGCAGGGAGCGGCCGATCAGGCGCTGGATCTCCTGGGTGCGGCCGCTGGGATGGCCGGCGGTGGCCTCGCGGCGCGTGCGCTGGACCGTGGCCCTGGGGAGCATGCCGTATTCGGCGGTGACCCAGCCGCGGCCTTGGCCCTTGAGCCAGGGCGGGAGGCGGTCCTCCAATGTTGCGGTGCACAAGACGTGGGTGTTGCCGAACTTGATGAGGCAGGAGCCCTCCGCGTGCATGGACACCGCCCGGTCGATGGAGACCGGGCGTAGCTCGTCTGGCTTGCGCTTTGAGGGTCGCATGAGGGTCGCAACGGTGGGGGCTTGAGCGAGTCTTGAACGGCCGCGGCGGCACAGTAGGCGACCGCCAAGGCGGCATCAACCGGTAAAAAAGCAGGCAGCGCGGCGATCCAGCATTCAAATCCGTGGCAGTGGGGTCAAACCCAACGGCATTTGACAGTGCCGAATTGCTGATCTACGGTCCGCGGCGCATTGCAGACGCCCGAGAAGAGCAATGCCAGTTGGGGTAATGCCGCCAAGTCGGCTAATGCTGAGTGTGACCCCTCGCCGAGGGGCGCATATCTATCCGGGCAGGCTGAATGGAATCGCTGGGACTGCCCGCAGCGGCTGTGCGATCATGGGGGCGCACGCCGACAGTGCAGCCTGGGGGACTCGTGGTTAACGTCAATCGTTGGGCCAGTGCCTGGTCGGGCCGGCGCGCGTGAGCGCGGCTGGCACAAAACTGCCCGTCAGGCGTTGTGAGCCCTGTTCGATGGAGATGAGAGAAGGCCACATGGAACTGGGTGACTTGATCATGCCGGAAGCGGTCATCCCCACCTTTGCCGCCAGGAGCAAAAAACAGGTGCTGCAGGACTTGGCCGAGCACGCCGCCACCCTGACGCACCTCGGCGCCCGCGACATCTTCGAGACCCTGCTGCAGCGCGAGCGCCTGGGATCTACCGCCGTGGGCCGAGGCATCGCCATCCCGCACGGCCAGATTCCGGGGCTCGGTCGCATTGTCGGCCTGTTCGCGCGTCTGCAGCCGGCGGTCGATTTCGAGGCGCCGGACGAGGAGCCGGTGGACCTCGTGTTCCTGCTGCTGGCCCCCGAGCACGCCGGTGCCGACCACCTCAAGGCCCTGGCGCGGGTATCGCGGCTGGTGCGGGCGCCGCAGGTGAGCGAGCGGCTGAGGACCGCCCACGACGGCGCCGCCATCTACGCGATCCTGACCCAGCGGGCCGCGGTCGAGGCCGTGTAGGCCGGCGCGGCGGCGCCAGACTTGCCCGGCGGGTGCTCTCAGCCGAGCACCGCCAGGGCTCCCATCCCCATCCCGCCGACGATAATGCGCCACCAGGCGAACGGGGCGAAGCCGTGCCGGCTCACGAAGCCGAGCAGATAGCGCACCACGATGGCGCCGGCCACGAACGAGGTGGCGAAACCGAGGCCGATGCCTGTCAGATCGTCGAACGAGAGCTCGCCGTAGGTTTTGTAAAAGTCGTAGAGGAACGCGCCCGTCATGGTGGGCATGGCGAGATAGAACGAGAACTCGGTGGCGGAGCGCTTGTCGGCCCCCAGCAGCAGAGCGCCGACCACCGTGGCGCCGGAGCGCGACACGCCGGGAACCATGGCCAGCACCTGGCAGAGGCCGACGACGAAGGCGAAGGCGACGGGGTAGTCCATGGCCTCGTGATAGCGCGGCTTTAGGCGCAGCCTGTCCACCATCAAAAGGATGACCCCGCCGACCACCATGGTGGTGCAGATCAGCCAGGGGGCCTCGAACAGCACGCCCTTGATGAAGCGGTGCCCCGCCACTCCGGCCACGGCGGCAGGCAGCGTCGCCACCAGCACCGCGAGCGCGAACCGGCGGGCCCGGGGGCTGCTTGGAAGGTCGCGCGCCAGCTGCAGCAGCTTGACGGAGTAGACCGTTAGGATAGCCAGGATCGCGCCGAGCTGGATCAGCACCTCGAAGGCGCGGCCCGGCGAGCGGAAGCCGAGGAAGTGCCCGACCAGCAGGAGATGGCCGGTCGACGACACGGGCAGGAACTCGGTGAGGCCCTCGATCAGGCCAAGCAGGATGACTTGCCACGTCTGCATTGGCCTCACCTTGAGCGACGAAAGCTCCGAGCACTACGCCCGCCGCCTGACAGTCTCAAGACAAATCCGGGAATCGCCGTGTGCTGCGGTTGAGCTGCACCGCTCTCCCAACGCGTTGCACGACGCCGCCAGCGGCCCGTCCGGCGTGCGGCCGGCCGCGCGGGTCATGGCCGGCGCTCGGGCGGAAGGGTGGCGACGATGGCATCGATAGCTTTCTTGAGCTCGACCCGCCGCACGGGCTCCAGGGGCTCGGCAAGGACCTCGTCAAACACCGCCCGCGCCCGCTCGCCCACCTGCAGGTAGAGCGCCGCCATCTCGGGCGCCTTGGCATAAAGCACCAGCGTGTGCGCGTCACTGAGCAGCACCTCGCGCACGCTGGCGCGGAAGTCGATGAGCTTGGCCGCGAGGGCCGTGCGCGGGAGCGCGATCCATCCCTCGCCCGGTGCAAGCTCCGCCGACAGGCGGACCATGTGCTCGACCACCTCGGTGGGGCCCGCACGCACGAACTCCACGAGCGCAAGCTGCAGCCAGAGATTGCCGTCGTGCGGGAAGCAGCGCAGCGCGTTGCGCAGCAGGCTGTCGGCCTCGACGGCCAGATCCGCCCAGCCGATCGCGTAGTTCTTGCGGTAGGCGCCGTCGAGGCGTGCGAGCTTGATGGTGACCGCGCTGCGCATCAGGTCCCGCGTGCACGGCATCCGGGCGGCGTTGGCCGCGAGCACCCGGTCGACACGGGCGAGATAACCCAGGTCGTCCACGTGCTTGGCCTCGACACGCTCGGCGATGGCAAGGAACGGCGCGGTCTCGGCGTCCACGGCGATCGCGATCATGGACCAGACCGCGAGCAGGGCTCCCAACGCGAGTAAGGCCACCGCGCGCACAGAAGGCTCCTTAAGCGCCGTGGTGATAGTACTTGGCGTAGCGGCCGGTGTAGTAGTCCTCGGGGCCGTAGTGCTCGTAGAGCTTGAGCCGGCTCATGGTCACCTTGTTCAGGACCACGCCGAGACACTTGTCGCGGACGATGTGGTGCGATCCGAGAGTGTCGCGGACGAGCGTCCGGGCCGTCTCGCCCCACTCCACAACGAACAGAATCGCGTCGAGCTGGGGCGCGACAGCGCGGACATCGACGACCGGTCCGAGCGGGGGAAGGTCGATGACGATGAAGGTGTATTCGTCGATCGCCTGCTTCAGGACGGCCTTCATGCCGGCGGACACCAGGAAGTCGGAGGTGTGGGGCACGCGCCCGTGCAGCACCGCCGGCAGGATCGACAGGGACGAGGCCTCCTCCATTACCAGCAGGCTCTTGAAGGGCTTGCCCTCGAGGACAGCCTCGATGATGCCGGCCTTGGCCTCCGGGGCGACAGCCCGGGTCAGGCCGGGATTGCGCAGGTCGCCGTCGATCAGCAGCGTGCGGTTGCCGAGGTTGGAGAGCAGGCTCGCGAAGTTCATGGCGATGGTCGACTTGCCCTCGCCGGGCAGCACCGACGTGACGCCGATCACACGCGTACTGCGGTCGGGCAGCGTCAGATCGGCGGCGATCTTGACGGCCCGCAGGGTCTCGGCGAACGCCGAGAGCGGCTCATCGACGGCATAGCGCATGACCGGCGCCAGCTTCTCGTGCTCGATGCTGCCGGCCTCCGGCACCACCTTCCGCCGACCGAGCTTGCCGCGCCGCTTGCGGCCGAAGATCGATCGCATGGACGGCAGGTCGAAGAGCGGCTTGCTGGCAGGCGCCTTCATGGCCGGCAGCATGCCGAGGAACTCCAGCCCCAGCTCCGCCCGGATCTGCTCGCCGGTCCGGAACGCCCTCTCGCGGAACTCCCGCAGGGCGGCAACGCAGACGCCCAATCCGCCTCCGAGCACCATCATCAGCAGCAGCACCCGCGTTCTCTGAGGATGGGTCGGGGAGAACGGCATCTGCGCGTTCAGGATCACCCGCGCCTCGGTGATCGGAAACGACTGCTGCTGAATAAGCTCCTGATTGCGCTGCAGGAACGACTGGTAGAGGTTCTTGTAGATTTCCGACTCGCGCTCCAGCTCGCGCAGCGCGACCAGTGCCTCGTTGGCGCTCGCGGTGGTGCCGACGAGGCCCTTGAGACTTCCTTCCAGCGCATTCTCACGCGATCGGGCGATATCGAGCTCGCTGCGGTAGAGCTCG
>DATMZP010000687.1:0-3573 GCA_035573595.1 Hyphomicrobiaceae bacterium | reverse complement strand
TCAAGTTTCGCATGGAGCAGCAGGGGCTCACGCGCAGGGACCTGGAGCGTCTGATCGGTGGTCCCACACGGGTCGCTGAGATCTTGAGCCGCAAGCGCGAGCTGACACTCCCCATGATTCGCCGGCTGCACGCGGAGCTCGGCATTCCGGTCGAGGTGCTGGTGCAGCCCACGCGGATTGCGCGCAGCGCCCGGCCGAGACGAAAGGCTGCCGCGTGCCGTTCGTAGTCGGGTGTCAGGCCCTCCGGGTCTGACGCCTTCTTCAGGAGGACCCCCATGAAGCTCGATGACGCCCAGAAGATCGTCGCCACGGCGCTCACCACCGCGCGGCAGCGCAACTTCAAGCCGCTGGCGGTGGTGGTGCTCGATGCGCGCGGCTCGCTGCGGGCGCTGGCTGCGGAGGACGGCACGAGCCTCAAGCGGGCCGAGATCGCCATCGGCAAGGCCAACGGCGTGCTCGCCATGGGCGTGGGCTCGCGCCGTCTGGCCGCCATGGCGGCGGAGCGGCCGTATTTCCTGGCGGCGGCTACCCACGCCGTCGGCGGCTCGCTCGTCCCGGTGCCCGGCGGCGTGCTCATCAAGGACGCCGGGGGCGCCGTGGTGGGCGCGGTCGGCGTCTCCGGCGACACCTCCGACAACGACGAGATCGCCGCGCTGGCCGGCATCGAGGCGGCGGGCCTCAAGGGCGACACGGGGGCATAAGGCGCGAGAATGCCGGAGCTGCCCGAGGTCGAGACGGTGCGCGCCGGCCTGGAGCCCGTGCTCACCGGACGCTCGTTCGTGCGCGTGGAGCAGCGCCGCCCCGACCTGCGCTTCCCTCTCCCCGAGCGCTTCGCCGAGCGCCTGACGGGGCGGCGAGTTCTGCGGCTCGAGAGGCGGGCAAAGTACATCCTGGTCCACCTCGACCACGACGAGGTGCTGGCCGTGCACCTCGGCATGACCGGCCGCCTCATCGTCTCCAACGGCGGGGCCGAGCGGGACCTGACCCTCGGCCAGTACGTCTACGAGCACGGCAAGGACGCCAGGCACGACCACCTGGTGTTCACCATGTCCGGCGGCGCGGTGGTCACCTACAACGACGCCCGCCGCTTCGGCTACATGACGCTGATCCCGGAGGGGGAGCTCGCCAACGACGCGTTCTTCGCCGGGCTCGGCGTCGAGCCGCTGACCGACGACCTGAGCGGCAGCTATCTGGCGCGGCGCGCGGCAGGAAGGAAGGTCGACCTCAAGGCCTTCCTCATGGACCAGCGCATCGTCGCCGGCCTCGGCAACATCTACGTCTGCGAGGCGCTGTTCCGGGCGAGGCTCAATCCGTGGAAGCCGGCGTCGCGGCTGGCGACCCGCACCGGCAAGCCGACGCCCGCGGCCGAGCGGCTGGCCACCGAGATCAAGGCGGTGCTGAGGGATGCGATCCGCGCCGGCGGCTCCACGCTGCGCGACTACAAGCGCGCCGATGGCACCAGCGGCCTGTTCCAGAACGAATTCGCCGTCTACGGCCGCGAAGGCGAGCCGTGCGCGCGCCCCGGCTGCCGGGGCACGGTTGCGCGCAGGGTGCAGGGTGGGCGGTCAACGTTCTATTGTCCGGCGTGCCAGCGGTGAGCAGAATTGGCTTATTGGGCCGGCCGCTCTACCGCCGTACATGGCACGGCCAGATTTGAGCCGACACAGACACCCTCATTGCGGTGCAGGGGCATGATTTGGAGCGTTAGGATAGGGGGGCTAATGGCAGAGCATATTTATCGGGGATGGGCGGACCCGGTGAACGCCTTTAGCACTGAGAATTACCGCGTAAAGATGGACCGGGTGACTTACTGCCTTTGTTTGTTCAGGCCCGAGGAGTTCCCGGAGCGGATCCGCAATCGGGCGCGTATGGTGTTAGGCGTTCGTGAGCGTGTAGCCCACGAATATGATACCGATACGCTTTATCACTTTGAGCGATTGACACCGAAACAGCGACGGGCGCTCGAGGGCGACATCATCGCGCTATACCAAGCGTGCCTCTTCGATCTGGGAGCGATGGGGAATCACGAATTTATTTATCCCGAGGATCGGTTCCCGATAAAGAAGACGGCGCGAAGCAATCGTAGGGTGCAATAGGCCGTCAGGCCGCATTGCACCGATCCGTACTCGGCTTGCGCGACGGTGGCATCGGTGCAATGCGCCTTCGGCTTATTGCACCCTACGATCCATTGTCGGGCCGCTCCGGGCGGCGGGGATAGTTAATCCGGGCTCATTATGTATGTTGACGGACGATGACGCCGGCGCGCCATTGTGGCATACTGCACGCGCCTCGGAAGATCGGGCGGTGCCGCTGCAGCGGTGGTGTCCGGACTGGGAGCCGGGGTGCCGTGGTCCGGTGCGTCGGCTGGCATGGTGGATAGACCGTCCAAGCGCCAGCGCCCCCGGGATAAGCCTCCGGACTGGGTTGGAGGTGGAAGCGGGTGCTCCCTCGGCGCACGTCCGAGGTTAGGGAGCCCGGATGCGGCGAAGTCGAGACTCCGAGACCCCGCGCGGCATGGTGGAAAGGTCTATCCAAGCGCCGGGCGGCCGTCGGAGACGACCGAGCAGGGCGTTCTTCGTGCCCCTCGCGATAAGGTCAGAGGCCAACGGGCGCGAGCCTGGACGCCCTGCTCCTCCTTCGTGAAGCGAGTAGCGAATAGCGAATGGCGAATAGGGCCTTTTGCGATGTATGTACGCTACGGAAGCGAATAGCGAATAGCGAATAGGGGTCTTTTGCGATGTAGGCCACGCCGGCACCCCTACTCCCTACTCCCTACTCCCTACTCCCTACTCCCTACTCCCTATTCGCTCTGCTACGGCCGGGCACCGGAAAGAATGGACGGCGGCGCGAGAGCGGGTTCAACTGCGGCCCACGCCACCGGAATGGAGCAAGCCATGGCCTATGAGACCATCATCGCCGAGACGAAGGGCCGCGTCGGCCTGATCCGGCTGAACCGGCCGAATGCCCTCAATGCCCTCAACGCCCAGCTGATCGACGAGCTGTCGCAGGCGCTCGATGCCTTCGAGGACCACCCCGGCATCGGCTGCATCGTCATCACGGGCAGCGACAAGGCCTTCGCCGCCGGCGCCGACATCAAGCAGATGCAGTCCAAGACCTACATGCAGGCCTACAAGGAGGACTTCATCTCCAAGTGGGACCGGCTGGCCCGCGCCCGCAAGCCGGTGGTCGCCGCGGTGGCGGGCTTCGCGCTGGGCGGCGGCTGCGAGCTGGCCATGATGTGCGACATCGTCATCGCCGCCGACACCGCCAAATTCGGCCAGCCCGAGATCAGGCTGGGCGTCATGCCGGGCTCCGGCGGCACGCAGCGGCTGATCCGTCAGGTCGGCAAGGCCAAGGCCATGGAGATGTGCCTCACCGGTCGCATGATGGACGCGGCCGAGGCCGAGCGTGCCAACCTGGTGGCGCGCGTGGTGCCGGCGGCCTCGCTGATGGAGGAGGCCATGAAGACCGCGGAGACCGTCGCCTCCATGTCGCTCCCCGTCGCCATGATGACCAAGGAGAGCATCAACCGTGCCTACGAGACCTCGCTCGCCGAGGGCATCCGCTTCGAGC
>DATMZP010000686.1:0-2873 GCA_035573595.1 Hyphomicrobiaceae bacterium | reverse complement strand
TTCTGGTTCAGCCCGCTCGCCTGGTGGCTCCGCTGCCGGATCACCGACCTGGCCGAGGCGAGGAGCGACGCGGCGGCCATCCAGGATATCGGCGACCGCGTGCGCTACGCCGAGATCCTGCTCGATTTTGCCGGCGGGCCCACCCGCTCGGTTGTCACTCTGGCGATGGCACGGGCCGGGACGGTCCGCCGCCGCGTGGAGCGCATTCTGGGAGAGAGCATCATGCCGAGGAAGATGGACTGGAAAGCATGGGCGGCGCTTGCCGCCAGCATCGCCCCGCTGACGGCGATCGCCGCGGGACCGGTCGTGGCCCAGGCACCGACTCCGGGTCTGGCGCAGGGCGTCGCGGCCTTGGACCCGACCGAGGCGCGGCGCCTGGAGCAGGCACGCCGGCGAACCGAGGTGTTCGTCGATCCGAAGATATTCGACAACTACGTGGGCTACTACCAGCTGGACCCCTTCAAGGTCTTCACCGTGACCCGGCTGGGCGACCGCCTCCACATCCAGCTCACAGGGCAGGATTTCCTGCCGCTCTATCCCGAGAGCGCGCAGAAGTTCTTCTACAGGAGGATCAGGGTCCCGGCCCAGATCACCTTCGCCACCGATCCGCAGGGCCGCGCGACCGGGCTGACGCTGCATCAGTTCGGCGCGGAGCGGTTTGCCAAGCGCATCGAGGAGGCGGACGCCAAGGCGGCGCAGGAGGCGTTCGCCAAGCGGGTGAAGGAGCCCGCGCCCCAGCCCGGCAGCGAGGCTGCGCTGCGTCGGCAGATTGCAGCCTTCCAGCACGGGGAGCCGGCCTACCACGAGATGTCGGAGGGCCTGGCGTCGGCGACGCGTCCGCAGCTGGTCAGGATCCAGAAACGGCTGGCCACGCTGGGGGCACTGCAATCGATCTCCTTCCGCGGCGTGAGCCTCGGTGGACGCGATGTCTACGAGGCCAAGTTCGAGAACGGCATGGCCATCTGCCGCATCTACATGGCCGAGGACGGAAAGATCCAGGCCATGCTGTTCCAGTGGACGCCGTAGCCGTATGCCCGGTACCGGCCCCGCTGGTCAGATCGCCGGCACCTTGCCGAGCGCCGCCAGAATCCGTTCCGGCGTGAACGGCTGCGCGTGCACCTTCGCCCCGAACGGGCGCAGCGCGTCGTTGATGGCGTTCATGATGGCGGCGGGGGCGCCCGCCGTGCCGGCCTCGCCGGCGCCCTTGGCGCCGAGGAGAGACTCGCGCGTCGGCGTCTCGACGTGACCGACCTCGATGTCGGGCATCTCGGCGGCCATCGGCACCAGGTAATCGGCCATGGAGCCGATCAGCAGCTGGCCGTCGGGGGAGTAGGGGCACTCTTCGTAGAGGGCGGCGCCGATGCCCTGCACGATGCCGCCGCGCACCTGCTCGTCCACCAGCAGCGGGTTGATGATGCGCCCGCAGTCCTCCACGCACCAGTGCCTGAGGAGCTTCACCAGGCCGGTCTCCACATCCACCTCGAGGTAGGCGGCCTGGATGCCGTTGGTGAAGGCGAACGGGTACTCCTTGGTGATGAAGTGCCGGGTCTGCATCAGCTCGCGTGGCAGGTCCGGCGGCAGGGTGTCGCCGCGGAAGTAGACGATGCGGGCGAGCTCGGAGAGGGCCAGGCGCGAGCGGCCCCCAGATTGGCCCGTGCCGCGCTCGACGATCTCGCCGCCCGCGAGGTCGAGCGCCTCGGGCCGGGACTGCAGCATGGCCGCCGCCACCCTGAGCGCCGCCTCCTTGACAGCGAGGGCCGATTGCAGGGCCGCCTCGCCGCCGATGCCCGCGCCGCGGCAGGCCCAGGTGCCGCCGCCGTAGGGCGTGGTGAGGGTGTCGCCAGTGATCACGCGCACCTGCTCGATCGGCACCCCCACGCCCTCGGCCACGATCTGGCGGATGATGCCTTCCGTGCCCTGGCCCTGCTCGGTGACGCCGGTGGCGGCCACCACCGAGCCGTCAGGATCGATACGGACGGTGCAGCCGTCCTGGGCCGAGATGCGCGCGCCGCCGATCCCGTACATGAAGGGGCTCGGGTTGGTCAGCTCGATGAAGGCGGCAAGGCCGATGCCGCGGTGGATGCCCGCCCCGCGCAGCCGCTCCTGCTCGGCGCGGAGCGCCGGGTAGTCGATCATGGCCAGCAGCTTGTCGAGCGAGGCGAAGTGCGACAGGCCCTCGAATTTCATGCCGGCGGGCGAGGTGCGCGGATAGCTGCCGTCGGCCATCAGATTGCGGCGGCGGAATTCCACGGGGTCGAGGCCCATGGCCTCCGCGGCAAGATCGATCAGGCCCTCGGTCACCGCGGTGGCGATGGGATGGCCCACTGCCCGGTACTGGCAGGTGGGCGTCTTGTTCTGGAATACGACCGTGGTCCTGGCCCGGTAATTGGCGAAGTCGTAGGGGCCGCCCACGAGGTTCACCACCTGGTTGCCCTCCACCGCGCTGGTGCGCGGATAGACCGAATAGGGACCGATGCCGGTGAGGTCGTCGATATCGATGGCGGCGATGCGCCCGTCGGCGTCAACGGCCATGCGGCCCTTGATGCGATGGTCGCGGGCATGGATGTCGCTGGAGAAGCTCTCCAGCCGGTCGGCGATGAACTTGACCGGGCGCGCCATGATCTTGGCAATGGCGGCAACGGCGACCTCGTCGGGGTAGACGTGCACCTTGATGCCGTAGCTGCCGCCAACGTCGGCGCAGATCACGCGCACGTCGCCCTCGGGCAGGCGCAGGTGCTGCGCAAACACTCCCTGCACCATGTGCGGCGCCTGCGTGGAGTGATGCACCGTGAGCTTGCCGGAGGCGCGGTTGTAGTCTGCGAGGATGGACCGCGGCTCCAGCGTCAGTCCGGTGTGGCGCGCCGTGTGGAAGG
>DATMZP010000685.1:0-3790 GCA_035573595.1 Hyphomicrobiaceae bacterium | reverse complement strand
CTGCTCGGCGGGCTGCTGGCTGGCGTGCTCTACTCTCTCGTCGCGCTCGGCTTCGTGTTGATCTTCAAGGCGTCCGGCGTGTTCAACTTCGCCCAGGGCGCCATGGTGCTGCTTGCGGGTCTCGCCCTGGTGCGCTCTCTCGACTTCCTCGTGGCACGCGGCGTACCCACGTGGGGCGCCATCGCGCTGGGGCTCATGTTTGCCGCGGCGGTGATGGCCATCACGGCCTGGCTGATCGAGCGTTTCGTGCTGGGGCCGCTCGTCAACCAGGATGGCCTCACGCTGTTCATGGCCACCATCGGTGCGACCTTCATCATCGAGGGCGCCTCGCAGATGATCTTCGGCTCGGACGTGTATCCGCTGCGCCTGTTCCCGACCGACGCGTGGTTCCTGTTCGAGGGCACCTTCCCCGGAGGCATCCTGGTCAACCAGCTCGACGTGCTGGGCGGCCTGATCGCCGGCGTGCTGGTGGCGGCGCTTGCCCTCTTCTTCCAGTGGACCAAGACCGGCCGCGCCCTGCGCGCTGTCGCTGATGACCACGCCGCCGCCCAATCGGTGGGCATTCCGATCGCCTGGATCTGGTTCGTGGTGTGGCTGGTGGCGGGCCTGGTGGCCCTGGTGGCGGCGACGGTATGGGGCACCAAGCTCGGGGTGCAGTTCTCGATCACATTCCTGGCGCTCAAGGCGCTGCCTGTCCTCATCATCGGCGGCTTCACGTCGGTGCCCGGCGCCATCGCCGGCGGGCTCCTCGTCGGCGCCGGCGAGAAGCTCGCCGAGGCCTATCTCGGGCCCTATATCGGCGGCGGCATTGAGTACTGGTTCGCCTACGTGCTGGCGCTGATCGTGCTCCTCGGGCGGCCTCAGGGGCTGTTCGGCGAGCGAATCATCGAGCGGATTTGAGGAGCGGGCGAATGGCGAATGGGGAGTTGCGAATGGTGACGAGAGGGCCGATGCAGCCTCCATTCGCCATTGGCCATTCGCCATTCGCGCTTTGAGAGAACACCATGCTCTACCGCGAAGCCGGCCAGTTCAAGACCTCCTACGCCGCCGACATGGCGATCTTTCCCATTCGGCAGGATCGCATCGCGCTCTATCTGCTGCTCGCCTTTGCGTTCCTCGGCATACCGGTGATGGCGACCTTCCACATCTGGCCGCTGGGCAACGACTACCTCTTGCGCGCCATCCTCATACCGTTCCTGATCCTGGCGCTCGGCGCCATCGGCCTGAACGTGCTCGTCGGCTACTGCGGGCAGATCTCGCTAGGCGCCGGCGCGTTCATGGCGATCGGCGCCTACGGCGCCTACAAGTTCACCACCGGCGTGCACATCCTAGTCCCCTGGCCTCTCGATTGGCTCGGCACCCAGATTGCCATCGCGCCCTTGCCGGTGCTGCCCTCGATCCTGCTCGGGGGCCTGATGTCCGCCCTCGTCGGCGTCCTGTTCGGCATTCCCAGTCTGCGCATCAAGGGCCTCTACCTCGCAGTCGCCACGCTTGCCGCGCAGTTCTTCTTCGACTGGGTGTTCATCCGCGTGAAGTGGTTCACCAACTACACGCCGTCCGGGTCGGTGGCGGCGCCCGACCTCAACTTCTTCGGCTTCATCATCAACTCGTCCGTCGAGCGCTACCTCTTGTGCCTGGCGTTCGTGACCGTGTTCGCCTTCATCGTGAAGAACCTGGTACGCGGCAACCTCGGGCGCCAGTGGATGGCGATCCGCGACATGGATATCGCCGCCGAGCTGATGGGCATTCGCCCGCTCTACGCCAAGCTCACCGCATTTGCGGTGTCCTCGTTCGTGATCGGCGTGGCGGGGGCGCTGTGGGCCTTCGTATATCTGGGTGCCTGGGAGCCGCTGGCCTTCAACATCGACCGGTCGTTCCAGCTGCTGTTCATGGTGATCATCGGTGGGCTCGGCTCGATCCTCGGCTCGTTCCTGGGCGCCGCCTTCATTCTGATCTTGCCCATCCTGCTCGACCAGGTTCCGCATGCCCTCGGCATTCCCCTGACGGTGGAGACGGTGTCGCTCTCCGTCTTCATGGTGACCGGCGCGCTGATTTGCTACTTGCTCATCGTCGAGCCGCACGGCTTCGCGAAGCTTTGGTCAACGGGAAAGGAGAAGCTCAGGCTCTGGCCATACCCCTATTGAGGAACTACGCTGAAACAAAGACCCGCGCGGTCGGGAGCGGCGCACTTGGTTGCAACGAAAAGACTTGACCGCTCGCGTTGATGCCCGGCCGGTGCCGGAACCTAGAAGGAGGAAACACGATGCTACGAAAATTGATCGCCGCAGCGCTGGCGGCCGCGGGCGTCGCGGCCCTTGCCGCGCCTGCGCTGGCCGAGGGCGAGCAGTTCCTGCCGGCGTTGGTCTACCGTACCGGGCCGTACGCGCCCAACGGCATCCCCTTCGCCGACGGCGTCGCCGACTACTGGACGCTTATCAACGAGCGCGACGGCGGCATCAACGGCGTCAAGATCGTCTACGAGGAATGCGAGACCGGCTACGCCACCGACAAGGGAGTCGAGTGCTACGAGCGCCTGAAGGGCAAGGGGCCGACGGGCGCCGGATACTTCTCCCCGCTGTCTACCGGCATCACCTTCGCTCTCACCGAGAAGGCACCCGGCGACAAGCTCCCGCTGCTGACGACGGGCTACGGCCGGTCGGAGAGCCGCGACGGCTCGGTGTTCGCGTGGAACTTCATCGCCCTCGGCAGCTACTGGACCGCGGCCGACATCGCCATCCAGCATATCGCCAAGGAGCTTGGCGGCGCCGACAAGCTCAGCGGCAAGAAGATCACGCTCGTCTACCACGACAGCCCGTACGGCAAGGAGCCGATCCCCGCACTTGAGGCCCGCGCCAAGCTCAACGGCTTCACCTTCAAGGCGGTGCCCGTTACGCATCCGGGCGTCGAGCAGAAGTCGCAGTGGCTCGCCATCCGTCAGGACCGACCCGACTACGTCCTGCTGTGGGGTTGGGGTGTGATGAACTCCACCGCCGTCATCGAGGCCGCGGCCGTGGGCTATCCACGCGACAAGATGATCGGCGTATGGTGGTCGGGCGCCGAGCCTGACGTGATCCCTGCCGGCGAGAAGGCGGTGGGCTACAAGGCCCTGATGCTGCAGCACCCGGCCGGCAAGTTCGCCGTGCACGCAGACCTCGACAAATTCGTGGTCTCCAAGGGCAAGTCGGTGGCCAAGGACGACTATGCCCAGGTGCTCTACAACCGCGGGCTCATCAACTCCATGCTGGGCGTGGAGGCGATCCGCACCGCGCAGGAGAAGTACGGCAAGAAGCCGCTCACGGGCGAGCAGATCCGCTGGGGCTTCGAGAACCTCAGTCTGAGCGAGGCGCGCATCAAGCAGCTGGGCTTCGAGGGCATGATCAAGCCCATGAAGTTCAGCTGCCAGGACCACCAGGGTGCCGACCAGGCCCGTGTTCAGCAGTGGGACGGCAAGGCCTGGAAGATCATCTCCGACTACTATGCGGCCGACGAGAGCATCCTTGCCCCCATGGTCAAGGAGGCGGCCGCCAAGTACGCCAAGGACAAGGGCATCACGCCGCGCGACTGCCCAAAGGAGAGCTGAGGGCGGTCGATAGCGTCGGTGTCAGACCCTCCGGGTCTGACACCATGGCTCCAAACACCGTTGCGCAAATGGTGTCAGACCCAGAGGGTCTGACACCGATCGCAGGAGCAATCCGTGTCAGCTGAACCCGCTCCGAAGCCCGAGACGGCGGGCCCGATGCTCGCGCTCAAGAGCATCGAGGTGATCTACGATCATGTCATCCTCGTGCTG
>DATMZP010000684.1:0-4959 GCA_035573595.1 Hyphomicrobiaceae bacterium | reverse complement strand
TGCCGAAGCCCTGGGCGCCGCCGGTGACGACGGCCGTGCACCCCTCCAGATCGATCCGGTTGCCCATGCGCTCCTCCCTCTCGTCGTGCGCGCCCTCGCGCTGCTGTCTCAGAGAGGGAGAATACCGCGAGCCGGCTGCCGCAGGTCCGACGAAAATGCATGCGTCCAGCTGCGACCGGCACCCGTTCAGCACTGGGGTGGGCTACCGCCAACCAGAGGACAGGGGCAATACGATGGCAAACGTATGAAAAGCAGTTCCCGAATTGTTGTACGCGACCTCCTTCCCCACGTTCTCTTTATGCTGCGATACTGCGGCCGGGTTGTGCAGGTCGACGCTTTGCAGGGTTGCCGGGGTCTACGGACCTGTCCGCGCCGCCGCGTCGCTGCATGTGTCGCTGCGTACACGCTGGGCATTTTCGGACCTCGGCTGGAGCTGAGCCGAAGACGTGTTGCGCGATCTCACAGCTTCCGGACAAAAATATCACCCAACAGCACCGTTCGGCGGTCGCTGTGAAATATTCCTGTGTGAACATCCGACGAAGATCTCGAACAATGCACTGTATTTAACTATTCTTGACGAAGAATCCTGGGCGGAACAAATGCTTAGGTCTGGGATTTACTGTTTAATACAAGTAGTGTGACAAATAACAGCGGGAATAATTTGTCACATGTCCGATATCCAGCATAAGGGGAGAGGCCACATGCTAAATGCCAACAGACTGGTAAGCCCAAGCAAGTTCTCCACGCGTCCCCTCTATCTCCAGGTGCGCGACGCCCTGGCGGCGCGCATCGCCGGCGGGGAGTGGAAGCCGAATGCCGCGATTCCGAACGAGAGCGATCTCGCGCGCGAGTTCGGCGTAAGCTCGGGAACGATGCGCAAGGCCCTCGATCTGATGGAGGGCGAACGGCTCCTGACGCGGCGGCAGGGTCGCGGGACGTTCGTCAACGACCAGTCTTCCGAAGAGCTGGCCGAGCGGTTCAGCAACATCCATGCCGCCGAGGGCGAGCGCATCGCCGGGGAGAGCAAGATGCTGAACATCGTGCAGGCGCCGGCCAGCCCGGCGGAATGCGCGCGGCTCCGGCTGCGGGCCGACGACAAGGTGTGGCGCATCCAGCGCGTGCGCCTGCACAAGGGCGAGCCGTTCCTGATCGAGGAGGTCGCCATGCCGGCGGCGCTGTTCCCCGGCCTCGACGCCCAGGAGATGCCCAACCACCGCATCGTCGTGCTGGCGCAGCAGTACGGCATCCTGCTTGGCCGGGGCGAGGAGCGGCTCTCCATCGGTGCCGCGTCGCCGTCAGTGGCCGAGACTCTGAAGCTTAAGGCGGGGTCGCCGATCCTGGTGCTCGACCGCCTCGTGCACGACCTCGACGGCCAGGCCGTGGAGTGGCGGGTCGGCACGGGTCACTTCGCCGACAAGTACTACCTGGCGGAGATCAGCTGACAGGGTGAAAGAGCGGCGTCTGGCTGTTCCTCTCCGGCCAGGCGTCCCCCTGCACGCGCTTCCCGTGACCTGTAGGCCGCCGGGTTAGCGGCGGCCTGGGGCGGCTCGCGTGGCGCGCCTGAGCACGGCGACGACCTCGACGTGCGCCGAGAACACGAACTGGTCGATGGGCGTGACGCTCTCGACGGCATAGCCGCCCTCCGTGAGGATTGCGGCATCGCGGGCCAGCGTGCCAGGATCGCAGGAGACCGCGATCAGGGTACCCACATTGGAGCGGGCGAGCTCCTGTGCCTGTCTATGCGCGCCGGCGCGCGGCGGGTCGAAGACCACCGTGTCGAAAGGTTCAAGCTCCCTGGCCGATAGAGGCTCGCGGAAGAGATCGCGCACTTTTGCCTCAATGGGCTTGAGGCCCTGCGCATGACGCGCGGCGGCGGTGAGCGCCGCGACGGCCGCCGCGTCGCTGTCGAGCGCCAGCACGCGGGCGTGGCGCGCAAGCCCGAAGGTGAAGGCGCCGACCCCGCAGAACAGGTCCGCCACCAGTTTCGGCCGGCTGAGCGCGGCCGTCACCAGCTCCCGCATCACCTCCTCCGAGGCCCGCGCCGCCTGCACGAAGGCGGCGGGCGGCACGACGACAGTCGCTTCGAACATGCTCAGCACCGGGCGCGCGCGCTCGATCACGATTTCGCCATCAAGGCTCACGCGCGCCAGCCCATGCTGCACGGCCATCCGGCCGAGCTGCACGACGACGCCCCCGACGGGCCGTTGTCCAGGCGGGCGCGCTCCGGTCTCGGCGGCGACGTCCAAGCCGGCGGGTGTGGCGAGCACGGTGAGGCGCACCTCAGGTGCCGCAAGCGCCGCCGCCACCGCGCGCAGGGCCGGCAGCTTGCCGACAATCTCAGGCAGCAGCACCGGGCACTCGTCGATGTCGACGAGATCGGCGCTCTTGCGGCGGTGATAGCCAAGCGTGATGCGCCCGCCCGTGCGCCGCGCCGTCAGGACCGCCCGTCGCCGTGTTCCGGGAGAGACCCGCCGCAGGGGGCCGACGTCGGGCTCGAGCCCCCGATGGCGCAGCGCGGCGACGACCACGTCCCGCTTCCAATCGGCGTAGAGCTGCGCGCCCATGTGCTGGGCCGCGCACCCTCCGCAGACCCCGAAATGCCGGCACGGCGCGGTCACGCGGTCCGGGCTCGGCGCCGAGACCAGCCTCGGCGGACCTTCGCCCTCGGCCTCCACGCGCTCGCCCGGCAGGGCGAACGGCACGTAGCGCGCGCCGGCTGCGGTCTCGGCGATGCCGTCGCCCTGGGCGCCAAGCGCCACAATCTCAAGCTCCTCGCGCTCGGCCGGTGGCATGGTCATCGTTCTAAATCGTCAGGTTGGCGCGTGCACGGTGGGATGGCGAGGCTGTGAGGCGGTGAGTATCGCGGAACGAGCCTCCGGGCATCGCCCGTCTTCCACTCCAGATGGTGAAAACGGCAGGCGCCACTTGCGCATCCGCCAAACCCACATTCTCACCACTCACCATCTCACCGGGAGTCACGGACATTTGATGGCCCTCCGGCCCGCTGCCGGGCATCCGGCCGGCGTCGGCCCTGCGTAACAGCTGCATCGTCGCCACCGTCCGCCGCAACGGTCTGGAGGGGTGGGTCGTAGCTCTTGCCACCGTCGCGGGCACGCAACTCCGCCGCGAGGGAACCCTACGGAGGATGTCATGAACCGCAGACAGACCCTAAAGCTCCTGGCCGGCGCGGCTGCCTTGGCCGGCAGCGGCACCAGCCTTGGCCGGGTTGCTTTCGCCCAGGCCGCCCCTGCCTTCACCCTGCCGCCACTGGGCTACCCCTACGAGGCGCTGGAGCCGCACATCGACACGGCGACGATGAACTTCCATCACCGCAACCACCACAACGCCTTTATCGTCAACCTCAACGGCATCGCCCCCAAGCTCCCCGAGCTCACCACCAAGTCGCCCGAGCAGATCGTGTCCAACCTCGGCGCCGTGCCGGAGGCCGTCCGCGCCGCCGTCCGCAACAACATGGGCGGCCACTGGAACCATACCTTCTTCTGGGACCTGATGACCCCCGGCGGCCCGAAGACCCCGGTGGGCGACCTCAAGAACGCCATCGACGGCACCTTCGGCGGCTTCGACCAGATGAAGGCAGCGTTCAAGCAGCAGGCGGTCATGCGCTTCGGCTCCGGCTGGGCGTGGCTGGTCGTCAAGGACGGCAAGCTCACCGTCCTCAACACCCCCTACCAGGACAGCCCGCACATGGACCCCAACGGGGCCATGCCGGTGATCGGCATCGACGTGTGGGAGCACGCCTACTACCTCAAGCACCAGTATCAGCGCGGCAACTACGTCGACGCCTGGTGGAACGTGGTGAACTGGAACAAGGCCGCCGAGAGCTTCCGCAAGGCGGCGGCCTGACGGCTCCAGCGGTGTCAGGCCCGGTGGGCCCGGCGGGTCTGCAACAAAACTGAAGCCATTCGAGATTGAGCGAAGGGTGCGCCACAACGTCCCCTCCCCCCTTGTGGGGGAGGGACAGGGTGGGGGGGATTCCAGAACATCGAAGATCGGGAGTCCCCCCACCCCTAGCCCCTCCCCACAAGGGGGAGGGGAATCCTGTCGCATCTGCGGCGAGGAAAGTGCGTCCACCGTTTCGTCGTCGAGGGTCGGCTCAGCCGGTGATCGGCTGACACCCATGCAGTGCCGGGCAGTGGCACGGCTGCCCCGGCTGGGCTATTGCCGTGCCTATGGTCAAGGACAAAGACCCGCCGCTGACGACCCAGATCGGCGCCTTCGCCAGCGGATTGAGCCTCATCCTCTCCGTGCCGTCGGCGCTGCTGTTTGCAGCCGGGCTCGGCTTCGGCGCGCTGGCGCGCGACGGCGGCTTCTCGATCGCGCACACCGCCTTCATCACCGCCAGCATGTTCGCGCTGCCGAACCAGGTGGTGCTCGTCGATCAGCTCGCCCGCAACGAGACGCCGCTCGCCGTCGCCTTCGCCGTAGGCCTGGCGGCGCTGCGGCTGCTGCCGATGACGGTCACCATCGTGCCGCTCCTGAAGGGCGGCCGTCCGCGCCCTGCGCTCGAAGCCTTGGCCGTGCACTTCGTCGCCGTCACCCCCTGGATCGAATCCCAGCGGCGCCTGCCGACCGTGCTCGCCGGGCTGCGGCTCGCCACCTATCTCGGCCTCGGCCTCGCCTTCTGGGCGACGATGATGGCGGGAACCATGGCCGGGTACACGCTGGCCGCATCAGTGCCGGCGCCGGTGTCGGCGACACTGCTGTTCCTCACGCCCATCTATTTCCTGCTGTCGCTGCTGGCGACTGCGCGGGTGCGCATGGACCTGCTGGCCGTCGGCCTCGGCTGCGCGCTGGCGCCGGTGTTCTATATCCTGACACCGGGCTTCGATCTGCTGGCCACCGGGCTCATCGGCGGGACGCTGGCCTTCCTGCTGCGCGGGCGGCGCGCGTGAGGCCCGGCTTTCCCGCCATGATCCTCCCCCCATGATCCTCCCCCCA
>DATMZP010000683.1:0-15669 GCA_035573595.1 Hyphomicrobiaceae bacterium | reverse complement strand
AGGTGACGACGCCCAAGAGCGCGCGCAGCTTCGAGATTCTGAAGGTGGAATTCAAATAACCGGATAGTGTCGGCCGATCACCGGCTGCGCCGACCCTCGCTGACGAAACGGATCTCGCCACGGCGTCCCCTCCCCCCTTTGTGGGGGAGGGGAATCCGCTCGTTTCGTTTCAGCCCCCCGGTTCTGACACCATCGCACGACCGACGTTGGAGTTACGATATCAGACCCAGAGCGTTTGACACCTGTTATCCACAGGATGACACGTCCACCCCCGTTCCTTCTGCCGATCACGTATGGTGTCTTTGGCGAGCGTTGAGCGAGCCGAGCGTACGGCGTGGGACGGAAGGTTGTCATGCGTATGGACGCGCGCAAGCGCGGCTTCCTGCACGGGGTGTTGCGTTCCAAGGGATGCCTGGGTCTCGTCCTGCTGGCCCTCCCGGTCGGATTGTCCCAGGTCGACATAGCCGGGCGCAGCGTCGGCAGTCACATCGGTCAACTCGTGTTTCCGCCTGCCGATGCGCGTCGCGCCTCGCGCGGGCCCCGCGCCTTCGACACCGACTTTCGCCACCCGTCCGCGCCGATGCAGCTGCCGGCGTTCGCGCCGTCCGGCCGAGTCCCCGCCTTCGCACCGTCTCCTCAGACGCCGGCGTTCGGGCAGTCCGCCACGACGCCGGCATTCGGCGCGGTGCCGCACGCGCGCCCGTCCGCTTCTGGGGACGCGCGCAAGCCGCCCGCCTTCTTCGCGGTGTCGAAGCCGGTGCGGGAGGAGTCCCGCATCGGCAAAGGCGGGAGACGGGACGGCGACGCGCCGCATCGAGCCGCGCGTGCGCCTGTGGCGGACACGAAAGTGGTTCACGGCGGCTGGGACGCCATGGTCCGGCCGACAACGGTCGCCGTCCGCCTGGTACCGCGGCCTCCGATCCCCCTGGAGACCGAGGTGCGGCCGGCGGCGGGGGCCCATGTGCCGTTCCATCGCCTGGTGGAGAAGCTCTCGAGCCGCCCCAGACCGGCGCGCCAGCCGGCCACGTCTGCGGCCAACCCTGCCGCGAAGCCACGCGAAAGCTCGGCACCGGGCGCAGGCGGCGCCAAGCCGACGGCCCGTCGCCTGGGCGCCCGTCCGCCGCTGGGCGAGATGCTGCCGCAGGTCGGCAGCTTCCGGTCCAGCGAGGTGCTGGCCATCAACCTGTCCGCGGAGGGGCTCGGCAAGGTCCGCAGCGGCAGCTACGAGGTCGTCCAGCGCATCGAGCTGCCCGATTTCGGTCTCACCCTCACGCGGCTCCGGCTGCCACAGGATTTGAACGCGATCAGTGGCCGGGACCGGCTCTTCGATCTCCTGCCCGAGGGCGGCTTCGCCCTCAACCGCGTCTATGCGCACTACCGTCCCAGCATGGGTCGCCAGAACTCTGGCTCCGGCTCTGGCTCCGGCTCTGCCCCGGCGCAAGGCGGAACGGGCTGTCCGGCCGAGCGCTGCTTCGGCAGCGCCCTCATCAACTGGCAGCCGCGGCTGGCCGTCTGCGCTCGGGGCGCCAAGGTGGGCGTCATCGACACCGGCTTCGACCAGGCTCACCCGGCCTTTGCCGGACTGCGCTACCAGTACAAGGAGTTCCTGCCCGAGGGCAGCGCCACGGCCTCCAACCAGCACGGCACGGGCGTGCTCTCGCTGCTGGCGGGCAACCCGAATACCGGCACCCCGGGCCTCATTCCCGACGCCTCCTACGCGGTCGCCAACGCCTTCTTCGCCGACGCCGACGGGCAGCCCATGTCGGACACCGCCCAGATGCTGCAGGCGCTGCACTGGCTGAAGAGGAGCGGCGTCTCGGTCGTCAACCTGAGCTTCGCCGGCCCCGACGACGAGCTCTTGCACCACGCCGTGCGGGAGCTGACCAAGGCCGGCATCGTGGTGGTCGCCGCGGCCGGCAACGAGGGGCCGGCCGCGCCGCCCAGCTATCCCGCCGCCTACGAGGAGGTGATCGCCGTGACGGCGGTGGATCGCAATCTGGCCGCCTACCGCTATGCCAACCGCGGTCCGCACATCGACATCGCCGCCCCGGGGGTGGACGTGTGGACCGCCATGCCCGGTCGCCACGAAGGCCCCCAGACGGGCACGTCATTCGCGGTGCCGTACGTTACCGCCGTGGTCGCGGTCGCGCTTGGCGGCGTGGTGCCGGCGCCCGCCGACGATCCGCTGGCCGCCAAGCGGCATGCGCTGGCGCAGCTTGGAGGCCACATCAGAACCCTCGGCGGCCCCGGCCGCGACCCGATCTTCGGTGCCGGCCTCGTACAGGCGCCGACGACCTGTGGTCCTGAACCCGTGCTTGCCGTGGCATCGAACGATGCATCCCCGGTTCAGGCCTGGGTCGGCACCGTGCGCCGCGCCAGCGAGCCCGCGAGCGGCGGCTCGATGGTCGTAGGCACCTGGGTCAGCACGGTGCACACGGCCGCCGGCGACGGCGTGGCGCGCTAGCCTAGTCCGGGGGCCGCGGCGGCCCCCCTTGCATCAGACCTCGCTTCACCCAAGCAGTCCCGGCGGCGCACGCGGCCTGAGCCGCGCGGCACCGCCGGGCCGCTTCGGGCCGATGCTGCGCCGCCAAGGTGCGGGCATCAGCGGCGCAGCCGACCGAAGACGTTCAGAGCTTGGGTATGCGAGACAACGCGCGCTGCGGTTCGCTCAAGGTGAGGGCCGAAGTCGGCCACAATATGCCCCGTCCACAGCTAATCCGCATCCCCGATCGCAGCCCCGATCACAGCAATGTGTCATCGGGTCTGCCAGCGCCTGGCGATCAGCGCGGCCTCCGCCTCCGCCGAGAGCGGATCGCCGCGCATCATCGAGGTGGCGAGGTCGTCGATGGCCTTGCGCCGGTCGGCGCCCGCCGGAGCGAAGCCGGCAGGGCCGGGCGGCGTCGATGACACCACGTTCCATTTTCCGTCCTCGCCGCGACAGGCCAGCGCATGCGCGACTTGGCGGTTGGCGTGCCGCACCTCCACCTGCCGGCACCAGCCCGCAGATTTGCTGCTGAATGTCAGCACCGGCCGCACCGTGGTCACGGCGGCATCCTTACCGCTTGCGGCACCTTCCAGGGCTGTGCTCAGATCCGTCTTCATCGCCTCGCCGCGGCCCGGATGCGGCACCGCAAGTCCGCCCGCCAGCACCGCAAGCAGGACGACGGCCGCCGGCGCGGCGGCGAGCGACCACGCGGGAACGCGATAGCTCCCCTGCAGCCAACGGAGGAGGCTTTGGCCGAACCCCGGCTGACGGGCCGGCTGGCGCTCAGCCGAATTGCCACCACGCGTGATCGTCTCGGTCAGCCATGCCGGAACCGGCTCCTCGTCCTTGGCCGCAAACGCGGACGCGATGCGGCTCCGCGACAGGGCAAGATACGTCTGCAGCTCCGCCACCAGCGACGGGTCGCGGGCCAGCTCCTGCACAAGGCCCGGTACCTCGGCCGGGGCCAGCTGGCCGTCCACCAGCGCCATCGCTTTCTCGCCAGCTTTCCTCATGGCTCACGATCCTGTCTTGGCCGACATGCGCGCCGCCTGCGCGCGCCCCGGCTGATTGAGCACGGCATTGAGGGTGCGGCGCGCCCGCGCCAGCCGGCTCATGACTGTGCCCACCGGCACCCCGGCGATTTCAGCCGCCTCCTTGTAGGAGGCACCCTCGATGCATACCAGCGCCACCATTGCCCGCTGTTCCGCCGACAGTTGCCCCATGGCGGCAACGACCGCCTGCAGTGTCAACTCGCTTTCCACCACCACCCGCCCGTCCGGCCCGGGGATGCCCTCCATGGCATCGATGTCCACCACCTCGCCGCGGACCTTGTTGGCCCTGAGCCGGTCCAGCCAGATGTTTTGCGCGATGCGGTACATCCACGAATCCAGCCGGGTTCCGGGCTGCCAGAGATCGATACGCGACAAGGCCCGCAGGCAGGCGTCCTGGACGAGGTCGTCTCCCTGCTCGGTGTTGCCGGTGAGCGCGTACGCGAACCGCCGTAGGCGCGGCAGAACCGCCACCATCCGGACGCGGATGTCATCGCTCACGCGCCGCCTCCCCGGGACCCTTCAACCCGGGACCCTTCAACAACGTGCCCGCACCTTGCCTATTCCCCGCAGGAGGGTGCGCCCCCGTGCGGCAATTCCGCTCCTCAGCCTTTCCGCTTGCGCGCGGTGCCCCGGTTCATGCCCTGGCCCAGGGTAATCGGCACGCCGGGCTCGAATTTGGCGCGGCCGATGACGAGGCTGGTCTTGACGCTCGCCACATTGGGCGCCGCTGTCAGGTCGTTCCTGACAAAGTCCTGGAATGTGGAGAGATCCGGAGCCACGCACTTCAGGATGAAGTCGGTCTCACCCGAGAGCATGTAGCATTCGCGCGCCAGCGGCCAGGTCAGCACCCGGTTCTCGAAGGCGCGCAGGTCGGGATCGGCCTGGCTGTGCAGGCCGACATGGGCGAAGGCGATCACCTCGAAATCGAGCGCCTTCTCGTCGAGGAGCGCAAAATAGCCGGAGATGATGCCGGCCTGCTCCAGGGCGCGCGTGCGGCGCAGGCACGGCGGGGGCGACATGCCCACCTTGCGGGCCAGCTCCACGTTGGTGATGCGGCCGTTGGCCTGCAGCTCCTTGAGGATGCGCCAATCGGTAGCATCGAGGACGGCGCGCATGGGGCTATAGCTCTTGCCGTTTGCCGCACTTTCGTGAATCTGGCGCAAGCCGGCAGGATGAGCAACAATATTTCTCCGATCCGACAGGATGTGGCGCAAGACGCGGCCTCGGCGCCCGCGCTCGGTCGCAGCGGCTGGATCATCAGCGATGGCAAGGCCGGTAACGACGCGCAGACGCGCGGTGTGTTCGATGCGCTGGGCCTCAGCTACGAGGTCAAGCGGGTCGATCCGAAGGGGCTGTGGAAGGTCCTCGCGCCGTGGGGGCCGGTGAGCCCGGCGGAGCGCTTCGGAACGGAGAAGAGCCAGTTCCGCGCGCCCTGGCCCGATTTCGCCATCGCCGCCGGGCGGCTGACGACGCCCTACATCCGCAGATTGAAGCAAGCCGCCGGCCGCCACACCTACACCGTCATCCTGCTGGACCCGAAGGTGGGTACGCGCGCCGCCGACCTGTTCTGGGTGCCCGAGCACGACAGACTGCGGGGACCCAACGTCATCACCACCCTGACGGCGCCGCACAGCTACACGCCGCGGCGCCTCGCCGAGCTGCGCCGCGCCATGCCGGCACAGATCGCCGCCCTGCCGACACCGCTGGTGGCGGTGACGCTGGGCGGGCCGGACGGCTACTATCGCTATACGCCAGAGGCGGTTGCGCGCCTCGTCTCGGCGCTGCGGTCGCTCGTGCTGCTGGGCGCCGGGCTGATGATCACGCCCTCGCGGCGCACGCCGACCGAGGTCGCCGCCCTGGTGCGCGAGGCCACGGAGGGCACGCCACGGCTGTTCTGGGAAGGCACGGGCGACAATCCCTATCCGCACTTCCTGGCCCACGCCGACGCCTTCATCGTGCCGGCCGATTCCGTCAACATGGTGGGGGAGGCCTGCGCCACCGGCAAGCCGGTCTACATGTTCCAGGCGGAGGGTGGCGCCCCCAAGCGTACGCGCTTCCACGAGGCGCTCAGACGGCACGGTGCCATCAGGCCCCTGCCGGAGCGGTTTGAACGGCTGGAGGCATGGAGCTACGCGCCCCTCAACTCGGGCGAGACCATCGCCGCCGAGATCGCGCGGCGCTGGATGAAGCGCAGGCAGATGCTCGGACCGGCCTGAGCCGATGGAGCGGTATCGATCCCGCCGGCATGTGGCAGAATCGCAACGACGAACGCCATTCGGGGCGCACGCCGCGCTCGGATGGCCTCCGCCTTTTATAGCGCACACTTGCGCTGTATAGGACGGTGGGTGGTCCAGCGACATGGCGGCAGGGGGGCATGCAGAGGGCAGAGCAGGAACAGTTGCCGACCGTGTCGACTCCCGCAACCGCCATGCGCTACCGCGACGTTGCGGCTGCGGCAGATTGGCTGTGCGCGGCTTTCGGCTTCGAGAAGCAGACGGTCCTCACCGACGATGCCGGCCGCACGCTCTATGCGCAGCTCACCTTCGGCCGCGCCCTGCTGATGCTGGCGCCGGTCGGCGACTCGCCGATCGAGAGATTCATGAAGCAGCCCGACGAGATCGGCGGGGCGGAGACGCAGAGCACCTATATCGCGGTGGCGGACGCAGACGCCCACCATGCCCGGGCGAAGGCGGCCGGCGCGGAGATCGTCCTGCCCGTGGAGGACGACGATTTCGGCGGGCGTGGCTACACCTGCCGTGACCCCGAGGGCCACCTCTGGACGTTCGGGACCTACGACCCGTGGCAGGGCACGTTCCCGGTGGCCCTGCCGGCCGAGGCGCCGCCTCCGCCCGCGAGCGGCGGACGGCGCGCGGTGCTGGGCGGCCTCACCGCCGTGGCGCTTGTTGCGGTTGGCGTGGCGGCGTGGCTCGGCGGCGCGCTCACGCAGCTGGGCGCAGTCAGCTCGACGGGCCAGGCCACGTCCGCCGCAGCGGCGGCGGCCCATACCGCGGCGCTGGACGCCGCCGAGCGGGCCGCGCGCGAGGCCGGCGAGCAGCTGGAACGCGAGCGTGCGGCCAGGGCTGCCGCTGACAAGGCGGGCGAGGAGGCGCTCAAGCGGGCGGCCGATGCCCAGCGGGTCCGGGAGGGCGCAGAGCGGGCCGTCAAGGAGGTGCGCGCCGAGTTGGAGCGGGAGCGCGCCAAGAAGACGGCGGCGACGCCGCCGCCCGATCTCGTCAGGCGGGTCGAGGAGGAGAGTCGGGGCCGCGAGGCCGCCGAGCGCTCGGCCAGGGAGGTTCGCGCCGAGCTGGACAAGGAGCGGGAGCGCGCCCGCAAATCCGCCGAGACGCCCCCCGAGCTGGCAAAGCGCATCGAGGAGGAGAAGAACGCCCGACAGGCGGCCGAGCGGGCCGTCAAGGAGGCGCGCACCGAGCTCGAGAAGGCGCAGTCCGACAGGACCGCCGCCGAGATGGCCAAGGACTTTGCGCTGGGCCGGGCGGAGGAGGAGCAGGCCGCGCGCGAGGCCGCCGAGCGCGCCGCCGCGGAGGCCCGCGCCGAGCTGGACCGGCAGAAGACGGTTGCGAGGCCGGTGGCGGCCGCGCCGGCAGCAGCGGCCGAGGACAAGAAGGGCGCCAACGGCGACGGTCAGAAGCTGATCAACATTCAGAGGGCGCTGGAGAAGGCCCACAAGCTCAGCGCAGACGAGAAGCGCGCCAGGGAGGACGCCGAGCGCGCCGTCGCGGAGGCGCGCGAGGAGGCCAATCGCGAGCGCAGCGCCAAGAACGCTGCCTGGAAGACGATCGTGCAGCTGCGGCGGCAGCTGAATCAGAGCGTGCAGAGCGACACGTCGAGCGCAGCCGCAGCCGACGACGACGCTCCTCCGCCCAAGCGTCCGCGCAAGGCAAAGAAGGCGGAGGACTGAGAGGCCGGGCGGGGCTGCCGCGCCGGGCCGGCACGGGCCCCTACGGCGCCGCCTCGAACACGCAGCCCGACAGCGTCTTGGCCTTGTCGGAGGCGAGGTAGAGCGCGAGCGACGCCACGTCGGCCTCGCCGTAGAGCCTGGCGCCCGGCTCACCCAGCGCAGTCTCAGGGGCGACCGCGTTGATGCGGATGCCGCGGCCGGCCCACTCCTCGGCCTGCGCCCGCGTCATGTCTACGAGGGTGGACTTGGCGAGCGTCGCGAAAGCCTGCCGGGTGCCGCCGGGGCGGCCGGCCAGGGTGGCGACGTTGAGGATCAGCCCTTGCGTCCAGGTCACGCTCATGCGGTTGGCGGCGATGCGCGAGACGACAAGCGGCAGCTCCAGCTGCGCGGCGATCAGCCGGTCGATGTCCTCCACGCTGGCTGCCGGGTCGAGGCGGGCCGTCTCCAGCGGCACCAGGTTGATCACCGCGTCGAGGCCGCCGAACGCCTGCACGGCGCTCTTGGCGAAGCGCACCGCGTCGTCCCCCCTCCCGATCGGGCCATAGACCTTGGTCTCCAGCGCATCCGGCGCCACCACCTCGGCCACGGCCTGCATGGCGGCGCTCGCCTCCGCGAACTGGAGGACGACGCGGGCGCGGCGCTCGGCGAAGGCACGGGCGATGTCGATGCCGGACCGGCGCGTCACGCCGGCGATCAGCACGCGCTTGCCGGCAAGCTCGGGGTAGGCAGGCACCGACAGGGCGCCTTCGATCACGCTCATCAACATTGGGGGGAGTCCTCCTCGACGCAGCTACGTCGGCCTGGAGTTCGATGGTCCTCTGCTTCTCCAGCCGATTCGGCTAACAAGCTCTAAACGTCCCTACCCCTTCGAAATGCGAGACCGATTCGGGTGCCTGTGTGCCGGAATCGGGCCGACACACCGGCGCCCGTGTGGCGGAAGTTGGGTTTCAGGGATTAGGTTTCAGGGATCAGGTTTCAAGGATCAGGTCCGACCGACTCCGCAGTTGTCCCCTGAAACCTAATCCCTGATCCCTGAAACCTGGCCCTGGCATGCTTCGTGCGGCACTCTGCCTGGGGTGCTTGGAGCCGCAGGCGGCCCCTGCTAGACCAGCGCGCAAGCACAGCCCTCAGCCCCCGGAGGCCGCCATGGCGCCGCTCGACATGAAGCCCAACGAGCTCGAGCCGTATTGGATTCCGTTCACCGCCAACCGCGCCTTCAAGAAGAGCCCGCGGCTGTTCGCCGGCGCCAAGGACATGCATTTCATCAAGCCGGACGGCACCAAGGTGATCGATGCCACCTCGGGGCTCTTCTGCGTCAACGCCGGACACTGCCGCGAGCCCATCGTCAAGGCGATCCAGGAGATGGCGGCGACGCTGGATTACGCCCCCGCCTTCCAGTACGGCCATCCCAAGGTGTTCGAGCTGGCCTCGCGCCTGGCCTTGCTGGCGCCGGGCGACCTCGACTACGCCTTCTTCGCCAACTCGGGCTCGGAGGCCGTGGATACGGCCCTCAAGGTGGCGCTGGCCTATCACAAGGCCAGGGGCGAAGGCGCCCGCACCCGCTTCATCGGCCGCGAGCGCGGCTACCACGGCATCGGCTTCGGCGGCATCTCGGTGGGCGGCATGGTCGCCAACCGCAAGCAGTTCGGCAACATGCTCGCCGGCGTGGACCATCTGCAGGCCACCTACAACCGCGCCGAGCAGGCCTTCACCAAGGGCGAGCCGGCGTGGGGCGCGCACCTGGCTGACGAGCTGACCCGGCTCATCAACCTGCACGACGCCTCAACCATCGCCGCGGTGATCGTGGAGCCGGTGGCGGGCTCCACCGGCATCCTGCCGCCGCCCAAGGGCTACCTCGATAAGCTGCGCGAGATCACGGCCCGGCACGGCATTCTCCTGATCTTCGACGAGGTCATCACCGGCTTCGGCCGCCTCGGCCACTGCTTCGCCGCCGAGCGCTACGGCGTGGCCCCGGACATGATCACCTTCGCCAAGGGCGTCACCAACGCCGCGGTGCCGATGGCGGGCGTGATGGCCTCCAAGCGGATCTACGACACCTTCATGACCGGCCCGGAGCACGCGGTGGAGCTGTTCCACGGCTATACCTACTCGGGCCATCCGCTGGCGGCCGCAGCCGGCATCGCCACGCTCGACCTCTACAAGGACGAGGGCCTGTTCGAGCGCGCCATCAGGCTGGAGCCCGTCCTTGCCGACGCCATGATGAGCCTCAAGGGCCTGCCCAACGTGGTGGACATCCGCACCGTGGGCCTGCTCGCCGGCATCGACCTGGAGCCGCTTCCCGGCAAGCCGGGCGCGAGGGGCTTCCAGGCCATGGAGCGCATGTACCACGACTTCAACATCTACGTGCGCGTGGCCATGGACACTCTGGTCGTGGCGCCGCCGCTGATCTCCACCGAGGCCGACATCGCCGACATCCGCGACCGGGTGGCGAAGGTGATCGAGGCGGTGGCGTAGCGGCGGAGGCTGGGTCGCGCGCAGCGAGACCCAACGCAGTCGGGCGAATGGCGAATAGCCAATGGCGAATGGCAAGACGCCCCATTCGCCACTCACCATTCGCCATTCGCTCACCGTCGCCGAAAGCCGTTCTCCGAATCGGGAGACTCGCCTAGGGTGCCCGTTACGATGCCGGGATAGCTCCGGTCTGACGGGAACCGCTCCATGCATCCGCTCTTCCATATTGTCTACGGCGCGCACGCCAACGGCACCCATCACAAGCTGGCGCTGGACGCGCTGCGGCACCTGAGCTGCAGGGATGCCGACGACTGGCAGCGCGTGTTCCTGGCGCACGCCGGGCTCTATCTTGAAGGCGCCGAGGCGCCCGACCACGATTTCAAGGACTTCCACAACCATGTGCTGCACACCCGCGACGGCCTGTGGGGCGGGGCGCCGGAGAAGGTGCAGAGCTGGTACGGCCACGTGGTCGAGGCCCTCGCGGGCGAGGACTGGCCGACGGCGGTCTACTGCGCCGGGGTGCTGAGCCACTACTATACCGACCCGCTGCAGCCCTTCCACACCGCCCAGTCCGAGGCCGAGAACAACATCCACCGCGCCGTGGAGTGGAGCATCGCCCGCAGCTACGACGATCTGCGCGGCATCGAGCTCGGCGAGCCGCCCGAGATGCGCGTCCAGGCGGGCCCCCACTGGCTGGTCGAGCTGGTCTGCCGCGGTGCCGAGATGGCCAACCGCCATTACGAGAAGCTGATCGCGCACTACGACATCCACCGCGGCGTGGTCGATCCGCCGGCGGGGCTCGACCAGGTGGCCCGGCGCATCGTGGCCGGGATGATCAGCTACGCCTGCTCGAGCTATGCGGCGGTGCTCGATCGCGCCATCTCCGAATCGCGCGCGTTCGCGCCGGAGACCCGGCTTGGTGCCGCGACCCTGCTGGCCGCCGTCCAGGTTCCTGCCAAGGCGCTCGCACGCCGGCGCGCCGATGCCAGGGAGCGCCGCCTCGTGGAGCGCATCTACGACGAGCTGCAGGCCACCGGCACGGTGGAGAGAAACCTGCCCGAGGAGGAGCGACTGGTGCGCGACCGCTACGCCGGCGAGGTGCTGGCGAAGCGGGCGCCGTCGCCGGGGGCCGCGGAGGTGTTTCCCTTCCGGCCGCGCGAGCGCGTGGTCACGCGCGTCGACCGGGCGCGGGAGGCGCGCCGGCAGGAGGCGCTGCTGGCTTCGGCCGACGTCATCCCGCTGCGCCCCGCCGGTCCGCTCACGCCGGCGGCGGCGACGGTGCCGGTGGCCGCGGCCGCCGCGTTTGCGGCCAGTGTCACGCGCGAGCCGATGCTGTTCGTGGTTCCCAAAGAGCCGCTGGAGAGAGGAGATCGCGCGCCGCCGCGCGCGGCGGCAAAGCGCGTGCGGGCGCCCGCGGCAGAGCCGGCCCGGCAGGCGCATGAGGCGCTGCCCGCGAGGCCCGCGAAGGTCGCCGCGCGCATGCCGGAGAGCCCGGCCGGGGAGCCGGGCGACGAAGGTGCCGAGGCGACGCCGGTCCAGCTCACCCTGGACCACGACATTGGCGACGGCCCGGCCATTGGCGCCAAGACGGTGAAGCGGCTGCGGGGCCTGGGCATCGAGACGGTGCGGGATCTGCTGAAGGCCGACCCGGCCGCGCTGGCCGTGCAGCTCAACTCCCGCGGCATCACGCAGCAGACGGTCGGCGAGTGGCAGGATCAGGCGCTGCTGATGTGCGCCGTCCCCGGCCTGCGCGCGACCCACGCCCAGCTGCTGGAGGGGGCCGGCTACCGTTCGGCCGAGGCCATCGCCGACGCCGAGGCCGGGAAGCTGTGCGCCGACGTGCTGGCCTTCGCCACGACTCCCGCCGGCCAGCGCGTGCTGCGCAACGGCGATGTGCCGGACATCGAGAGCATCAAGGGCTGGCGCGACGAGGCGCGGCGCATGCAGGCGGCCTGAGAAGCACAACGAGCGCGAACGGGGTCAGACCCCTCGCGCAGGCCGTCGTGTGGTATGCCGACCGTAGCGGCGAGGGGTCTGACCCGTCTCCCCTCAGAACATGCCCTCGAACTTCTTCTTGAAGCGCGACAGGCGGCCGCCGCGGTCCATCAGCTGCTGGTTGCCGCCGGTCCAGGCGGGGTGGGTCTTGGGGTCCACGTCCAGCGTCAGGGTATCGCCCTCCGACCCATAGGTCGAATAGGTGTTGAACGACGTGCCGTCCGTCATCACCACCTTGATCAGGTGATAGTGCGGGTGGAAGTCTTCGTCTTTCTTCATTTTGTGGGCTGCCGGTGCTTGTTGGGTGTCGTTGAAGGCCGGCGCCAGCGCGCCAGGGCCGGAATTCGAACGCCTCCTTAGCGAAAATGCCGGCGCTCGACAAGGTGCGGTTCCGGGGGCAGACCCCTCGCCTCTGCAGTTGCGGTTCGGGTTCGGCGGCGTGGGCGAGGGGTCTGACCCCTTCTTACACCCCCAGCGCCCCCCGAAACCGGTAGGCGATGGCGGCGCCGTCCTTCTCCGGCAGCGCCCACGGGTCCTCCGAGAGGGCGATCTTGGCGACAGCCAGCACCGGTCCGGGTGCCCTGAACAGGAAATCCGCCAGCTCCGCCGCCGCGCCCTGCTCCGTCACGGTGAGCGTCCGGGCGATGCCGAAGCCCTGGGCGACGGCGGCGATGTCGGTGCGGCTCGCGGTGAGGCCGCGCTGGCGACCGGTCTCGCCAAAGCTCTCGTTGTCGAGCACCAGGATGCCGAGGTTCGCGGGCGCCTGGTCGGCCACCACGCCCAGCGCGCCGATGCCCATCAGCATCTCGCCGTCGCCGGTGACGCACACCACGCGCCGGGCGGGCTGCGCCAGCGCCACGCCGAGGGCTGTGGGCACGGCCAGCCCCATGCCGCCCCAGGAGTAGAGATACTCGGGGCTGTCGCCGGCCGCGAACGTGTCCCACGTGGGGCTGCCCAGGCCGCATACGATCAGCGCGCCGCCGCGCCGGGCGAGCAGGTCGCCCACGAACGGCCGGCGGGCGATCTTGTTGGATGTGCCGCTCATTTCTGCCCGAACCCCTTGGCGCCGACGATGCGCTGGCTCACCAGCACGGCCGTGCTGACGCGGCTGTGGAAGGCGAGGTCGGCGGCGGCGGCGAAGGTCTCGCCCACCTCGTCGGTCTTGTCCACGGGGAAGCACCTGACGCCTACCGCCTCCAGCGCGGGCCGCGTCCCCTGGCCCATCGGTACCTGCCAGGGGTTGAACTCGCCCCACTGGCCGCGCATGGTCACCAGCATCAGGCACGGCGCCCGCAAGGCCGCGGGCAGCCCCAGCGCGTTGATGCAGTTGCCGACGCCCGACGACTGCATGGCGAGCATGGCCCGCCCGCCGCCGAGCCAGCAGCCTGTGGCGATGCCGATGCCCTCGGGCTCGGTGGAAAGCGTGACGAGGCGCATCCCGGCCTCGGCCTCGACCATCCTCAGAAGCCGCGTCAGCCCGCCGTCGGGCACCGTGCAGACGGTGGCGATGCCGCGCGCCTGCATGGCGCGCAAAACGTCGCCGGGCCAGTCGTGATTTTCACTCATGCGGACCGCACTAACACGATCGGACCAAAAAGTGGAAGTGTGCCGTCATGGGTGCCGTCATGGGGGTCAGACCCGCAGGGTCTGACCCCATCGGCCGCGCAGGAGAACAATGATGGCGAGAGGGATGACCACGGCGCTCCCCGTCACCGTCAGCACCAGGGCGGGCAGCTGGTCGTAGACGCCGCGCTCCACCGGGAAGAGGAGGTTCACGTACTTGGTGGCGAGCTGGCTGGCGACCACGGCGAGGCTCATGAGCGAGGCAATGAGGGCGAACCAGGTGGCGCGCTGCTCGCGCGGGGCGTGCACGGCAATGAGCGCCAGCAGGGGCACGGTGGCGAGCAGGAACAGGGGCGTCTGTGCCGCCTCGTCGATCAGGGCGATGGAGCGCGCGCCGAAGCCCAGCGTGCGCTCGGTCCATTCGTGCACGCCGTTGACCAGCAGCAGGCTCGGCAGGAACAGGACGGCGGTCATCAGGGTGAGCCAGGTGAGCACCGTGCTCGGCCGGCGGCGGACCAGCGCCTCGGCGAGGAGCCACATGGCGGCGAGGCCGATGCCGGTGCTGGTGAGCTGCAGCACGCCGAAGAAAGCCTCGTCGAAGCCCAGCCGGTCCATGGCGAACCAGCGGTAGCCGTCGCCGATCATCGGCACCGAGCGGAAGGCGAAGATCATCACGGCGACGAGCGCGATCTGCCGGCGGACGAACGGGTCGAGGCCGGCGAGAACCCGCCGCAGCATCAGGCAGATCACGGCAAGAGAGACCACGAACACCGCTTCCTGCGCGAAGCGGAGCCCGGACAGGCCGAGCCACGTCGCCGCCGCGGCGAACACGATGCCGCCGCCGAAGATTTGCCAGTCGATGGGGCGGCGCGCTGCGCACTCCACCCGCACCAGCAACGCACCGGTGACGGAGATGGCAGGCACCACGAGGCCGATGAGAAACACGGTGGCGTAGGGCAGCACCTTGGCCAGCACGCCGGCCAGCAGGCCCACGCCGAATGCGCCGGCCGAATAGGTCAGGCGCGCCAGCACCTCCACCATGGCGAGGTCGCGGTTGATGGCGGCCTGTCCGCGCGGGGTGCCGTCCGGCTCGGTGCGCGCCACCACCTCGGGGCTCATGGCGTCGGCGACCACCTCCTGCAGCACGCTGCCGACCACGACAAGCATCTGCGCGATCACATACAGTGCCTCGGGCCGTGCCCACGTAATCCAGCCGCCGGCCGCGCCCGCGAGCAGCGCCAGCCCCGCCGCGACCAGGCCGCCACCGAGGAAGACGTAGGCGCGGCGCTGCGAGCCGAGGATGGGGAGCGAGTCTACCAGCTCGCTGAAGACCATCTTGGCCACCCACGGCAGCTGCAGCCAGCCTGCGAGCGCGGCGAGCTCCGCCGGGCTCAAGGTGAGCGCCTGCTTGACCCAGAACTGATCGGCGACGGCGATCAGCCCAAGCGCGCCGGAGGCAAGATAGACGCTGAGCAGCGGCAGATAAGCGAACCGGAAGCCCCGGACCGGGGCCATCAGCGGTGTCGAGAGCTGGGTCGCTAGCGCCGGCAGCAGGCGCGCGTGAGGACGCGCGGCAATCCCTCCCCCCGCATCCATCATACCGCCCAACGTGCCCCGTGACGCCGGCTGCGCAACGACAGACTGGACGCTCCAGGACTGCGGCTACTGCCGGCAGGGTACGATAGCGGATGGTCGAGGGCGCTTGATAGGGGGCTCGAAGATCGCAAGATAGCCGGCGTCGCCTGTCAGCTTATGGAACGAAAGCTCGCGATAGCCGACAGCAGCGAGCTCGCAGCGCAACAGCTCGGGCGGTGTGCCGTGCTGCGGCGTTGGCCTGTCGAGATCTACGACGCCGACTCGTGCGCCGGGCTTCAGGGCCGGCACGAGGTTGTAGAGAAACGCGTAGGGCTCGGCGATCTCGTGGTACATATGGACGAGGACGGCTGCGTCCAGAGTGGCAGGGGGGAGCCGCGGGTCGTGAGGCTCACCCAAAGCCATCTTGACATTAGTCAATTTCAGCTGCTGCACGCGCTTGGCCAAGCCGGTCAGGTAGTCCTCGCGTACATCCTGGGCAACGACTGCACCGGATGGCCCCACCAACGGCGACAGCCTGACAGTGTGATAGCCCGCGCCCGCACCGATATCGCCGACAACCATGCCCGGCCTCAACTGCATCAAGCGGG
>DATMZP010000682.1:0-3730 GCA_035573595.1 Hyphomicrobiaceae bacterium | reverse complement strand
TGTTGCCCCTAGGTTGACACACCCTGTCTCCGGCAACTGGTGGCCCGGCCATCGACGCGGTAAGGACAGGGCGCGTGGGTGCGCGGCGCGCGCCAAGACGGCGGCATGGCTCCCGTGGCGGGTCCTGGGCGACCGGGGTCACGAGCTGAAGAGGGAAGGTGATGGAAGCCAAGGCGGCGCCATCAGCAAACCTGCTGGCCCTGCCGGAGGGCACCGAGCTCGTCGGCGACTATCGCATCGAGCGCGTGCTGGGCGCCGGCGGGTTCGGCATCACCTATCTCGCCGACGAGCGGGCGCTGGGCCGCCTCGTCACCATCAAGGAATACTTCCCGGCCGAGTTCGCCGCCCGCCGCAAGCGCAGCGCCGCGCCCCGCTCCCGAGACGTTGCCGACGACTACCAGTGGGGCCTGGACCGCTTCATCGAGGAAGCGCAGACGCTGGCCCGCTTCGACCACCCCAACATCGTGCGGGTGCACCGCTACTTCCGCGCCAACGACACCGCCTACATGGTGCTGAAGTTCGAGGAGGGCGGTAGCTTCAAGTCCTGGCTCAACGGCCTCAAGCGTCCGCCGCGGCAGGCCGAGCTCGACAGGATGGTCGCGCCGCTGCTGGACGCGCTGGAGATCATCCACGACGCCGATTTCCTGCACCGGGATATTGCGCCCGACAACATCATGGTGCGCAAGGACGGCTCGCCGGTGCTGATCGACTTCGGCTCCGCGCGCGGCGCCCTGGCCTCCCAGTCGCGTACCGTCAGCGCGCTCGTTAAGCCGGGCTACAGCCCCTACGAGCAGTATGCCACGTCCGGCGCCAACCAGGGTCCCTGGACCGACATGTACGCCCTGGCGGCCACGCTCTATCACGCCGTCACCGGCAAACGCCCGCCGGATGCCCCCTCGCGTGTGGTGAAAGACGAGTACGCGCCGGCCCGCGAGGCGGCCCAGGGCTCCTATCGGGACGGGTTCCTGCGCGCCATCGACAGAGCGCTCAGGATCGAGATCGGCGAACGCCCGCAGCGGATCGCCGACTGGCGCGCCGCCCTGCTGGCGGCCGATGCGGGACCCAAGCCGGAGCGGTCGATCGGGGAGCGGGTGGCGGGGCTGCCGCTTGCCCAGAAGCTGGGCCGGGTGCAGAAATCGCGAAAGACCGCGCCGCCAGGAAAGAGCGCCCGCGGCGTGCCGGCGTCGGCTTCCCCCGCGGCGGCAACCCTTGTGCCGGCGCCGCCCGATACCCCGCAGCCCAAGGGGCAGCTTCTTGATTTCATCGAGGCGCTCAAGAGGCGTGGCGCCGGCTTCGCGGCGGCCAAGGCCCCCAAGACCCCGAGCGCCAAGACCCAGGCCCCCAAGACCCCGGTTCCCAAGACGGCCGCGCCCCCCAGCCAGAAGAAGAAGGTCACTGCCAAGCCCGCCGAGAAGCCTGTTGAGAAGACGCCGGTCGAGGAGAAGCCGGCAGGGAAAAGGCCGCCCAGCCCCGACCTTCCCATCAAGGCGGAACCCGCGCCCGGTCCAGCCGCAATCGGTTCGGCCGCCGCACCTCGCACCCCGGTCGCGGCCGATGGCAACGCACCCCCTTCCCCGCCACCGGAGCCGGCGCCGCGTCGACGGCGCCGGATCAGGCTGATCCCCTCGCGCGCATGGCGCATCGCCATCGTCAGGGTGGCCGCCGCGGTGGGCGTGGCGAGCCTGGCCGTCGCCTATCAGGAGAACGTGCTGCGGTCAGCCACCCGCCGCGGGGCCGCCAGCGAGCTTGCCGCGCCCACCCCTGTCATGCGTCTCGTCGGCCATACGGGGCCCGTGGTGGCCGTGGCGAGTGCGGACGAGGGCCGGTGGATCGTCTCGGCCGGCACCGATGCCACCGTGCGGCTGTGGAGCGGCACGTCGGGGGCGCTGGTACGCACCATCGAGCTGAGGGAGGGCGCCGTCACCGCCTTTGCGGTGGACGAGCGGCGCGCGCTCGTCGGCCACGGCGGCGGCACCATCGTGCTGTGGGACCTGGAGCAGGGCGAGCGGCTGGCGACGGTGCAGAATGGCACCGAGGCCATCACCTCCCTGGCGTTTCTCGGCGAGGGGTTCGTGGCCGCGCGCCAGGACGGCAGCATGGCCGTGTTCGAGGCCGCAACGCAGGCCACGCCGGCGGCCAGGCTCGACAGCGAGGATGGCGGCGGCCGCCTGGTCGCCGCAGCCCACAGCCGCAGCCTGTTCGTCTCGAGCGGCGCCGATCGGACGGTTCGTGTCTGGCGGGCGCCGGGGCCACGGCTGGTCCGCACCTACCAAGGCCTGGCAGAGAATATCACCGCCATCGACGTCTCCCCCGATGCCAGCATCGTGGCGGGCGGGGGCAGCGACGGCATCGTCCGAATCTGGCCCACCCCGGGCCTGCGCCCGTGGCGGGCACACACCGTCCAGACGCTCAAGGCCCATGACAGCGAAGTGATTGCGGTGGCGCTCGGCCCGCACGGCGCGCTCGCCACCGCCGGGGCGGACGGCAGCGTGAAGGTGTGGAGTCTGCGTCCGGCGCCGGTGGCGCGCTCCCTGGTGCCGGGCCGTGCGCACACCATGAGCTTCTCCCGCGACGGCCTCCGCTTGTTCACGGGCGGCGAGGACGGGCTGATCCGGGTGTGGCAGTTGCCGGCGCTGCCCGCGATTGGGGCGATCTGAAACGGCGCGGCGATGCCGGTCACGGCGTCTTGTTCAGCAGGCCCGCCAGCCAGGAGAACACCGTCTGCGGCTCCTCCTGCTTCTTTTTCTTCTTCTCGGCCAGCTTCTTCTTCGCCTCGGCGGCCTTCGGATCCAGTGCAGCCGGTGGCCTGGGATCGGGGGCCTTGATGAGCCGGGGCGCCCAGTTGTCAGGCACATCGGCCACCACGCCCCGGTCAGGCTCCGGGAGCGGCTCGACCGGCTGGGGCCTGCCGTATGAGCGGGATGGGGCGGAGGCCTGCACCTCCCATTCGGGGGCGAATGCGCCGTGCAGCGTGAACGCGCCCAGGATGAGCCCGCTGGCCACCAGGAAGCCGGAAAAGAGCAGCTTCGTCACTGACATGCCGCCCTCCCTCACAAGAACAGCAACAGCAAAGCGGACCCGCCGGATGGAAACCATCGGACTATGGAGTTTATGCGACGTTACCGCCAATCGAAGCCGCCGGGCAACGAGGATGATGGGGCGGCAGGGATGCGAACATGCCACAGGGTGAGGCGTTCGTGCACATAGGCCGCGTTGGCCCGGAGGTGGCCCAGAGTTGGCCCAGAGTTGGCCCAGCCGGCCTTGGGGTTGACGAGATTGTCAACTAGGTGACACCTGCCTCGCACCGCAGGCTGCAGCGATCCACACTCAGCGCCCGACCGATGGCCCCCCGACCGATGGCCCAGAGTCCGACGGCAATCGCCACCCTGCTCGGCAAGACGGCCATATTCGGGCCGCTTGGGCAGGCCGACCGGCTGGCGGTCGCGGGGCAGATGCTCAAGGCGGAGCTGCGGCCGGGCCAGACCCTGTTTGCGCGCGGCGACGCGGGGCGCAACGTCTATCTCGTCGTCAGCGGTTCCGTGCGCCTGTCGGTGTTCTCGGCAGACGGCCGGCTGCTCTCCTTCAAGCATGCCAACGCCGGCGACATCTTCGGCGAGATTGCGGCCCTGGATGGCGGCCGGCGCACCGCCGACGCCGTAGCCCTGACCCGCGTGGTGGCGATGACGCTGACGAAGGAGCAGCTCGACAGGTTGATCGAGACCAACCCGCG
>DATMZP010000681.1:0-13136 GCA_035573595.1 Hyphomicrobiaceae bacterium | reverse complement strand
GCGAGAAGGGCAACTTCGAGGTCGACTACCGCCCCGGCTCCGATCACCCCGACGCGCGGAGGATCTACGCCAGCGGCGTGGCCGTCATCGAGGACCGGGTGGAGGACATGGAGGCCCGCGCGGCGCTGTACAAGAAGGCGGCCGACATCCTGACCGGCCAAGCCAGGTAGGACGGCCCGCCCGCGACCGATGACCGACCTCGCCCTGCCTGCACCGCGGCGCCCCCGCCGCGCCGCCCGACAGCCCTCCGGCCTCGACCTGTGGGGCCGGCTGGTCGTCGGGGCTGGCGTGGCGCTGGCGATCTACCTGATCGCGGCGCCGCTCGCCATGCTGCTGGCAACGGCGTTCCGCGGCCCGGTCGAGTTCCTCCCCTTCGAGCCGGGCGCGCGCTGGACGCTCGGCAACGTTGTCGCGGTCTACACCGATCCGGCCCTCTACGAGCGCGTCATCCCGGACACGCTGGTGTTCGTGACCGGCTCGGTGGCGCTCAGCTTTACCATCGGCTTCGGGCTTGCCTGGCTGGTGGAGCGCACCGACCTGCCGGGCCGCGAGGTGTGGTTCACGCTGATCCTGTTTCCGCTCCTGATGCCGACCATCGTGCTCGGCATCGCCTGGATCTTCCTGATGGCGCCCAAGGCCGGCTGGCTCAACCTGGGCCTCCGCGCGCTGCTGGGCATCGCGGGCGAGGGGCCGATCAACGTCTTCTCCATGGGCGGCCTCATCGTCTGCCAGGCGCTGGCATCGGTGCCGTTCGTGTTCATCCTGCTGACGGCGGCGCTGCGCACCATGAACCCGGGGCTCGAGGAGGCGAGCGGCGCATCCGGCGCCCGGCCGATCACGACGTTCCGGCGCGTGACCGTGCCGGTGCTGCTGCCCGGCATCCTGGCGCCGTTCATCCTGGTCTGCCTGGTGACGCTGGAGCAGTTCGAGCTGCCCAGCATCCTCGGCGTTCCGGCCAAGGTGAGCATCTTCAGCTACCGCATCCTCTACGAGCTCAATCCCGCCGACGGCCTGCCGAACTACGGCGGCGCCGCGGCGGTGGCGCTGCCGTTCCTGGTGCTCGGCATCGCGCTCCTCGCCCTCTATAACCGTGCCGTCCGGCGCGCCGAGCGGTTCGTGACCGTCACCGGCAAGGCCTACGTCCAGCGCCGCCTCCGGCTCGGCCGCTGGCGGGTGCCAGCCCTGCTGTTCGCGGGCGCCTACGTGGTGATCGGCGCCCTGCTACCGGCGGCGATCCTCGTCTGGGCCAGCCTGCTCGGCTATGTGCCGCCCTCGGCCGCGGCGCTGAAGGAGGCCTCGCTTGCCGCCTACTGGCGGCTGCTCTCGGATCCGACCTTCTGGCTGGCTGTGCGCAACACGCTCATCGTCGCCGGCGCCTCAGCCCTCATCGTCAGCGTGCTGGGCGGGCTGGTCGGCTGGACGCTCCTGCGCCTCAGCTTCCCCGGCCGCACCCTGCTCGACGTCTTCTCCTTCATGTCGATCGGCATTCCCTCGGTGATCGCCGGCCTCGCGGTGATGCTGCTCTACCTGACCGTCCCGATCGGCATATACGGCACCTTCGTGATCCTGATCGTCGCCTACAGCTACCGCCTCGCCGTATCGACGCGCCTCGCCAAGGCCGGCCTCATGCAGCTCCACCGCGAGCTGGAGGAGGCGTCGGCCGCCTCGGGCGCCCGCTGGATGAGCACGCAGGCACGCATCGTGCTGCCGCTGCTGCGGGCGCCGCTGTTCTCCAGCTTCGTCCTGCTGTTCATCGTCGGGGTGCGCGAGTTCACGCTGCCGCTGATCCTGCACAGCCCGGACAACGTCGTGCTATCGGTGCTGCTGTGGAAACTGTTCCAGAACGGCGATGCGCCCCAGGCGGCGGCGCTCGCCACTTTCATCCTCGTGCTGGTCGTTCCCGTGGTCGCGCTGGCCCGCCGCGGGCTGATGCGGGCCGGAGGCTGAGGCGGTGCTGAAGGTCGCCAACCTGGTCAAGACGTTTCCGGGCGGGAATGGCCCGGTCACCGTCATCGACCGCGTCTCCTTCGCCATCCCCGAGGGCCTCTGCTTCGCCCTGCTCGGCCCCAGCGGCTGCGGCAAGACCACGACGCTGCGCTGCGTCGCCGGACTGGAGACGGCCTCCTCCGGCCGCATCGAGATCGGCGGCACGGTGGTGTCCGATCCGGAGGCCGGCATCTTCGTGCCGGTGCACGAGCGCCCCATCGGCATGGTGTTTCAGTCCTACGCCATCTGGCCGCACCTCAACGTGTTCGAGAATGTGGCCTATCCCCTGCGGGTGCAGCGACCACGGTCCGGCAAGGCTCGGATCCGCGACAAGGTGATGGAGGTCCTGCGCCTGGTCGGCATGGAGGCGGCGGCCGACAGGCCCGCGCCGCTGCTCTCGGGCGGCCAACAGCAGCGCGTCGCGCTGGCGCGGGCCATCGTGCGAGAGCCCGCGCTGCTCCTGCTGGACGAGCCGCTCTCCAATCTCGACGCCAGGCTGCGCGAGGCCATGCGCGACGAGCTCGTCGAGATGATCGCCCGCGTCGGGATCACCGCTCTCTACGTCACCCACGACCAGGCGGAGGCCTTCGTGCTGGCCAGGTGGATGGCGGTGATGGACCGCGGCAGGATCGTGCAGGAAGGCGCCCCGCGCGATCTCTACGCCCGGCCCGGCACGCCGTTCATCGCCGGCTTCCTTGGCGCAGCCAACCTGCTGCGCGGCAAGGCCGAGCGACATGGAGACCGGCTGCAGATCGCCCTGGCCGGTGCCAACGGCCAGTGCCTCGCGCTGAACGGCGATGCCGGTCGCCCCGAAGGCGCGGTCGAGGTGATGATCCGGCCCGAGGACATCGATCCGATCGCACACGCTCCGCCGGGCCGAGAAAACGTCCTCAACGGCCGCATCACCCACATCCACTTCATGGGCGGGCAGGTCGAATGCGGCGTCGATCTCGGCGGGACGCGGGTTCGCGCCTTCGCCAAACCGTCCGATCCAGTCGCCGAAGGCCAGCCCGTCTCACTGCGCATCGACCCCGCGCGCTGTACCGTCTTTCCGGCCTCCGCGCCGACCTGACCGACGGCCGCAGCCCCGGCTACGGGATCAGGACGGAGCTTCCGGCCGTGCGGCGCGCCTCCAGATCGCGGTGCGCGCGCTCGGCTTCCGCAAGCGGGTAGCGCCGGCGCACCTCGACACGTACTGCGCCCACCCGCATCGCCTCGAACAGATCCTGCGCCCTCGCCAGCATCTCGGCCCGGTCGTGGATGTAGTCGGCGAGGCCCGCGCTGGTGAGATAAAGCGAGCCCATCCGGTTCAGGCGGAAGAGCTCGAGCGGCGGCGGCACTCCGCCGGCGGACCCGTAGGAGACGAGCACACCGCGCCGCCGCAGGCTATGGAGGGATTGCTCGAAGGTGGCCGCGCCGACGCCGTCGTAGACCACCGGGAGACCTTCGCCGCCGGTCAACTCGCGCACCCGCGCGACCACATTCTCCTTCGTGTAGACGATCGGGTGCTCGCAACCGTTCTCCCTCGCCAGCACCGCCTTCTCCTCGGAGCCGACGGTGCCGATCACCCGCACGCCGAGGTGCCTCGCCCACTGGCACATGATCAGCCCGACGCCGCCGGCAGCGGCGTGGACGAGGATGGTCTCGCCGCCTTTCACCGGGTAGGCCCCGCGCAGCAGATAGTGCGCCGTCAGCCCCTTGAGGATGGTGGCAGCCGCGGTCTCGTCATCGATGAAATCCGGCAGCCTGACGAGGCGCGTCGCCGGCATCACCGTGGCCTGCGCGTAGGCGCGAGGCTTCTCCGAGGCATAGGCCACTCGGTCGCCGACGCCGACCTCGGTCACGCCGGGCCCGACCTCCTCGACCACCCCCGCCGCCTCCATGCCGATCACATGCGGCAGCTCCTTCAGCGGGTAGCGGCCGGTGCGGAAATGGATGTCGGTGAAGTTGAGGCCGATGGCGGTATGCCGAACCCGCGCCTCGCCCGGCCCCGGACTGCCGACGTCCACCTCCTCGTAGCGCAGCACCTCCGGCCCGCCGAGCCGGTGCACCCGCACCGCATGGACCTTGGTCATTCACTCCTCTCCAAGCCAATCCACCCGTCATCCCGGACGAAGCGATGCGAGCCAACGGCGAGCAGCGATTCGATCCGGGACCTTGCGAGTAAAAGCTCCGACTCGCCTCTCGAGGTCTCGGATAACCTCGGCCTGAGGCCTCGGCTTCCGGGATGACGGGCGTCATCTACTTCTTCGGCCAGATCGGCTTCGCCAGGGCGCGGTCGAGCGGATAGACGGAGAGTGGCTTGCCGCCCTGCCACTGGGCGATCACCACCTGTGCGCCCACGCGGCGGCCCGCCTCGTCGAACTTCACGCCGCCGGGGAAGGCGACGGCCGCGGGCCCCTCCTTCAGATCGAGCTTGCGCACTTGCTCGGCCACCTTGCCCTTGTCGGCCACGCCCGCGCGCTCCAGCGCTTCCTTGAGGATCCACGTCTGGCCGTAGCCGGCAAGGCCGTCCTGGGTGATCCAGGGCTCGCCGGTCGCCTTGGTGAACATCTCGTTGATCTTCTCGTGCCCCTTGAGCGGCCAGTTGGCGACGATGAACATGACGCCCTCGATCAGGTCGGCCGGCACGTTCTTTAACACCTCCGGAGCGCCCATGTGCGCGCCGTTGGCCACGATGGGGATAGCACCCCTGGCCAGCTTGAACTCGTTGAGCTTCTCCAGGCTGAGCTTGAGGTCGGAGATGGTGGTGGTGACGAACACCAGGAACTCCGGCCGCGACGAGCGGATCTTCTGCACCAGCGGCGTGGCATCCGACAGCGGCGGCGTGAACGTCTCGTCCACCACCACCTTCATGCCGAGCTTCTCCAGGCCGCCCTCCCGCATCGGCTTCAGGAAGCTGATCGGCGAGGCCGTGTTGTCGCCGATCATGCCGGCGCTCTTCGGCGCCGCGCCGGTGGCGCTCTTGCCGATCTCGACGATGGTCGGCATTGCCAGCGAGGACTGCGCGCCGCCGGGCGGGGAGGTCTGGAACACGTACTTGAAGCCGCGACCGGTGATGCTGTCGGCGTAAGACAGTGTGAACCAGGGCAGCTCCGCTCGCTCCGTCACCTCCGTGACCGCCAGCGTGAAGGAGCTGAGCCAGGAGCCCATGCCGCCGACCACGTCGGGCTCCTGCGCGATCAGCCGTTGCGCCGCGTTCCTCGCTTTTTCCGGGGTATCGCCCGCGTCGAGCGTGACGAGCTCAAGCTTCGCTCCGCGCAGCGCCTTGATGCCGCCGCCGGCGTTGATCTCGGCCACCGCGGTCTCGGCGCCCATCTTCACGAGCTGGCCCTGGCGCGCCCAGGCGCCCGACAGCGGCACGATCACACCGATCTTCACTGCCTTCTGCTGCTGCGCGGCGGCGCTGCCGTCACCCAGGAGCGATGCCGTGCCCAGCATGGCGAGCCCCAGCGCGACGGCGACAGCGCGCCTTGCGATCGAAAACCGTCCTGATCCGTTCATTTCTGTTCTCCTCCTCCCTTGAGCGATTGCCGGTTGGTTGGCTTATCCGCCTGTCGTTGCGGCCTCACATCCCGAGATAGGCGCGCCGCACGCGCGCATCCGACATGAGCGTATCACGCGGACCCTCGAGCACCACACGCCCCGTCTCCAGCACGTAGCCGCGGTCGCAGGCTTCCAGCGCCTCGGTCGCCCGCTGCTCGACCAGCAGGATGGTAAGGCCGTGCTCGCGATGCACCTGCTTGATGCGCTCGAAGATGTCGTCCACGATCGTTGGTGCGAGGCCCATGGAGGGCTCGTCCAGCATGAGCAGCCTGGGCGCCGAGGCGAGCCCACGGCCGATCGCCAGCATCTGCTGCTCGCCGCCGGAGAGCGTCCCCGCGAGCTGGTTGCGCCGCTCGGCGAGAACCGGGAACAGCTCCAGGATGGCCGGCATCAGCTCGCCCCGGCGCGCCCGGCCGTTGCGGGTGTAGGCGCCCATCTCCAGGTTCTCCATCACCGTCATGGAGGCGAACACCTGACGGCCTTCCGGCACGTGGGCGATGCCGAGCTGGGCGCGCTCCGCCGATGGAATGGCGAGCAGGTTGTGGCCGTCGTAGGCGATCTCCCCGGCGAGCGGCGCGACGGTGCCGGAGATGGTCTTGAACAGCGTGGTCTTGCCGGCGCCGTTGGCGCCCACCACGGTGACGAACTGGCCGTGCGCCACCTCGATCGAGACAGAGCGCAAGGCGACGAGGCCGCCGTAGGCCACGTCAAGCGACCGGATGCTGAGCATTGTGCTTGGCATGGGCCACCCACTTCTTTCCCAGATAGGCCTCGATGACGGCCGGATCGCGCACCACCTCGGCCGGCGGGCCTTCGGCGATCAGCTTGCCGTGGTCCAACACGCTGAAGGTGTCCGCGAGCTTCACCATGGCGTGCATGGTATGCTCGATGATGACGACGGTGACGCCGTCGGCGTTGACCTGGCGGATAATGCGCAAAAGCCCCTCCAGCTCCTCGTGGCCGAGACCTGCCAGCGTCTCGTCGAGCAGCAGCAGGCGCGGGTTGGGGGCGAGCGCACGCGCCAGCTCCATGCGCCGCAGCTGATTGTTGGTGAGGCCGTCGGCGACGCTGAGCGCGTCGTGCTCCAAGCCGACGCGGGCGAGGGCGGCCAGCGCCCGGTCCGCCGCCTCGGCATCGGTCAGGGCGCCGGCGTAGGCGCCGACCACAACGTTCTCCAGCACCGTCATGCGGGGAAAGGCGCGGGCGACCTGGAAGGTGCGGCCGATTCCCCGCCGGCAGACGCCGTGCGGCCTGAGACCGGAGATCTCGGCGCCAGCGAGCCTGATGCTGCCGGCATCGGGCGGCAGAAAGCCATTGATCACATTGAAAAGGGTGGTCTTGCCGGCGCCGTTCGGGCCGATGATGCCGTGGATGGCGCCTTCGGCCACCGTCAGGCTCACGCCATCCACCGCCCTGAGGCCGCCGAACGCACGGGCCACGCCGTCGAGCTTCAGCAACGCCGGCCCGGATACCGCTCGCGATGCCGTCGCCGCGGGCGGCGCCTTGGCGGCAGCCGGCACCGGCGTTGCGGGCGACAGCGCCGGGGCACCGCCGGGCGCCTGGCTACCGCGCGCCCCGAGGCGGTCGTGGATGCGCCAGTAGATGCCGTCGGGGGCCAGGAGGATGATGCCGATGATGGCGAGGCCATAGACCACCCCCTGGATGCCGGGGACGATATGGCCAAGCTCGGCATGCAGCGTCTCCGCCAGCGGCACCAGCACGGCGGCGCCGATCACGGGCCCCCAGTACACCCCGACACCGCCGAACAGCGCCACGATCAGCGCCTGCGCGGAGGTCGAGACGCCGAACATGGCCTGCGGCGTCACCACCAGCAGAACCACGGCGTAGAGCCCGCCCGCCGCGGCGGCGATGGCCGCGCTCAGCATGATGGCGCGCATCTTCCACTTCAGCGTGTCGATGCCGGCCGCCTCGGCCGCCGGCTCGTTCTGCTTGATGGCCAGCAGCGACATGCCGAAGCGCGACCGCTCCACATGCAGCGACACGACCATGCAGGCCACCACGAGTGCCAATGCGAGGGTCGTGTAGATGCGCTGGTCGCTGAACTGGGCGTAGAGAGCCGGGGCCTCGCGCATCATCGGCAGCGTCACCTCCTGGTAGCCAAGCCACTCGAACACGAACAGCATGGCGAGCGGGTAGGCGAGTATCGACAGCGCGAAGTAGTGGCCGCGCAGCCGAAACGTGGTGATGCCGATGACGATGCCGGCGAGCACGCCCACGACCATGCCGAGCGGGATGCCAAGCCATGGCGTTATGCCGAGCTTCACGAAGGCGATCGTCGTGGTGTAGCCACCGAGGCCGAAGAACGCGGCGTGGCCGAACGAGACGAGGCCGCTGTAGCCCGACAGCATGTTCCAGCTGAGCCCCATGGTGGCCCACAGGAGCACCAGCGTCATGATCTGCTGGTAGTAGGCGTTGCGCACCAGCACGCCAACGAGCAGGAAGGCCCCGGCGAAGGCGCCGATGGCGAGGTAGCTCCGGCGCAGGGAGGAACCGGGGCCGGCCATCACGTGCGCTCCCACACGCGGCCGAACATCCCCTGCGGGCGGAAGAACACGATCAGCAGGAAGACCACGAAAATGGCCGTGTTCTGCAGCTGGTAGGGCAGCACCAGCGTCGACATCTGCTGCACCACCCCGATGGTGAGCCCGCCCCAGAAGGCCCCCAGGATGCTCCCCATGCCGCCCAGCACCACGCCCGCATACATGGTGATGACGAAGTCGAAGCCGATGTAGGGCTGGAACGACTGGGTGCTGGCGATCAGCCCCCCGGCCACCGCGGTAATGCCTACGCCGAGCCCGAAGGCGAGCCGATGCGCGCGATCAACGTCGACGCCGACGTAGGCAGCGGCGATGGGGTTGTCAGCGGCGGCTCGCAACGCCCGACCCAGGTTGGACCACGTCAGGAACAGGTAGAGTCCGACGGCGCAGGCGACGGCAATCGCGAAGCTGACGGTGCGCGCCTGGTTGAAGAGAACGAGGCCGACCTCCCAGGACTCCCGCGACAGCGGATTCTGCACGGAGACGGGCTGCGAGCCGAACAGGATGAGGCCGCCGTTCGCGAGCACCAGCGCCACGCCGAGGGTCAGGATGATCTGGGCATAGTGCCCCTCGGCCTCCGCCGACACCACGCGGGCGCCGGTGACGCGCGCGATCAGGGTACGGTGCAGAAGCGTGCCAATGACGAAGACGACGGGTCCGGCCAGCGCGGCGCCGACGATGGGCGCGGCATAGGGCCCGAGGAAGGCGAGCACGCCGAAGCCGGTCACCAGGTAGTAGGCGACGTACATGCCGAGCATCATGAAGTCGCCCTGTGCGAAGTTCACCACGCGCATGACGCCGAAAATGATGCCGAGCCCCACGCACATGAGCCCGTAGGTGCCGCCGACCAGGAGGCCGGCCGCCAAGGCCTGCAGCACATCGATGACGAACCACTGCCACTCGGTCACGCCGCCTCCCTCCGCGTCGAGATAGTTGCCGCAGCCGCCGGGATCTGCGCTAGCATCACGACGTATCGCGGCGACCCTTGGGTGCTGACATGAGCGATTATCCCGGCCTTGCCTGGCCCGGCCTTGCCTGGCTTGAGGGCTTCCGGGCCCGCGCCAATGCCGATCCGGAGCTGGCCGTCATCGGCGGCTGGTTCACCACCACCTTCGGCCTCAGCTTCGGCGACAGCCGCTACGCGCTGAAAGTCGAGCGGGGGCGGATCGGCGAGATCGTGGCCGCGCCGCGCCTCGATGAGCGCGTGCCCTTCGGCTTCCGCGCGCCGATCGAGGTGTGGCGCAAGTTCCTGAGCCCCACGCCGCCGCCCCTGTTCCAAGACTTCTTTGCCATGCTCATGCGGGTGCCGGAGTTCGTGCTGGAAGGCGACAGCCTGGTCGCCATGCAGAACGCCCGTGCCCTGCACCGGATGATGAACATCATGCGTGAGGCGGGAGCCCCCGATGCCTGAGCTAGAGCCCATCGTCGGACGGTATTTTTCCGTCGCACTCGGCGGCGCCGAGCACCGCATATTCGTCGAGGAGGCCGGCCGCGGCATTCCGCTCCTATGCCTCCACACCGCCGGCGCCGACAGCCGGCAATACCGCCATGTCCTCAACGATGCGGGCGTGACCGACCGCTTCCGCGCGATCGCCTTCGACCTGCCCTATCACGGCCGCTCCGCCCCGCCCGACGGCTGGTGGCTGAAGAAGTACCGCCTCACCACGGCCTCGTATCTGGAGATGATCCGCACCGTCTGGCTGACGCTCGGGCTGGAGCGACCGGTGGTGATGGGCTGCTCCATGGGCGGCGCCATCGTGCTCAAGATTGCCGCCGAGTTCCAGGACGAGCTGACCGGCATCGTCGGGCTGGAGAGCTCGGCCTACGCGCCCGGCCGCTACAACGAGCTGCTCCATCACCCCGCGATCCATGGGGGCGAGCTGTGTGCGAGCTACACTTACGGCCTCAACTCGCCGCTGAGCCCGGAGGCGAGCCGGCGCGAGAACTGGTGGTACTACAGCCAGTCGGGGCCCGGCGTGTACCAGGGCGACGTCTACTTCTACAGCATCGACTGGGACGCTCGGCAGGACGTGAAGCGGATCGACACCAACCGCTGCAAGGTGGCGCTGCTGACCGGCGAGTACGACTACTCCTGCACGCCGGCCATGAGCGAAGCGGTCGCCGCCGAGATCCCTGGCTCGCGGCTCACCATCATGAAGGGCATGGGCCACTTCCCGATGATCGAGAATTATCCGGCGTTCCGGCCGCACCTGCTGGCGGCGCTCGATCATGTGGCGGGGTGATCGGACTCGCGGCGAGGGCACAAGCGGACCGAGAGGCGGCCGCCGATGGCGGCAGCGCCCCGCCGCGCCCGCGGCACCGGCACGGTCCTCGGCATGGACCGTCGAGGCCATCGATTCCCTCCCGTAGGGGCCGGCTCGTTGAGGCTGCACCGGCCCTTTCTTTGCCGACATGGTAGCGTCGATTGCCGGGCGAAGGAATGCGCAATGTGCCTGAGCCCGGCGACAGGGTGCTGCCTGGGTGCTGCCTGGGCGCTGCCGCGAGCGGCGGGCGCACAAACTCTGAACGAAGGAGACACCGACCGATGGCACGCGTGCCCTACCTCGACCAGCAGGACCTCGCCGCGGAGCATCGCGACCTGCTCAAGCGCAGCGTCAACATTGTCCGGGCGCTCGCCAACAGCCCAAACGGGCTGCGCGAGTTCAGCGCCCTCAGCAACTTCATCCGCTTCAAGAGCAGGCTGGACCCGCGCCTGCGCGAGCTGGCGATCCTGATGGTCGGCTATCTGACCCGTTCACCCTACGAGTGGTCGCATCACGTGGAGATCGGCAGGAGGTTCGGCGTATCCGACACGGATATCCGCGCCCTGATGGACGAGGCCGGGGGGCGCCCCAGCGACCTGGAGCCCCTCGCCAAGACGGTGCTGAAGGCGGCGTCCGAGATGACGCGCGACCTCGCCGTCTCGGACGTCACCTTCGCTGAGCTGCGCGCAGGCCTCGACAACGAGCGCATCGTCGACCTGGTCGTCACCATCGCCTTCTACAACGCCGTCGTGCGCGTGCTGGCGAGCCTGCAGATCGATGTGGAGGGCGACTACCAGCGCTATCTCGACGAGTTCCCTCTCCCGTCCGGCGCCCCGTGATGCTCGCCCGATGGGCAAGGCCCGTCGATCCGGCACTGGCCTGCCCAGCTCGCCGGCAAATCTGGCCGCCATCGTCGATTGCCCCTGATCAATCGGCAAGCGGGCGCGGTTGGGAGACCGTCGTTGAGGCGCTCGATGGTATGGACTACTATCTCGACGTTGCGATGCAGCGCACAGGACGGGGAGGGATCGCGCTCATGGGGTTGGTCAAGGCTATCGGCGCCGTGGCGGCATTTACAACTGCGGCGCTTCTTTCCCCGGTGGGTGCAACCGAGCTCAAGGTCGGCTTGTCCGCCCCTCCGAGCGCCATGGACCCGCACTTCCACAATCTGACGCCCAACAGCTCGCTGCTCAGCCACATCTTCGACCGGCTCGTGCTCCAGGACCCGAACCAGGCCCTGATCCCCGGCCTTGCCGAGAGCTGGAAGGCGGTCAACGGCACGACCTGGGAGTTCAAGCTGAGGAAGGGTGTCAAGTTCCACGACGGCTCGCCCTTCACCGCCGACGACGTGCTGTGCACCTTCCAGCGCGCGCCCAACGTCCCCAACTCGCCGTCGAGCTTCGGCCTCTACCTCAAGGGCAAGACGGCGGAGAAGGTCGACGACTACACCGTGCTCATCAAGACGAAGGACCCGCAGCCTCTCGTCCCCAATGACCTCTCGACCATCTACATCGTCTCCAAGTCGGCCGGCTGCGAGGGCAGGACGGAGGACTACAACTCCGGCAAGGCGGCGGTCGGCACCGGCCCCTTCAAATTCGCCGAGTACGTGCCGGGCGACCGCATCGTCATGACCGCCAACAACGACTACTGGGGCGGCAAGCCGGCCTGGGACAAGGTCACCTTCAGACCGATCGCATCGGCGCCGGCGCGCGTGGCGGCGATCCTGGCGGGCGACGTGGACGTGATCGAGGACGTGCCCACGGCCGACATCGCCAAGCTCTCCAAGGACCCCCGGGTAAACCTGTTCCAGACCGTCTCGAACAGGGTGATCTATTTCCACCTCGACCACTTCCGGGAGGTCTCGCCGTTCATCACCGCCAAGGACGGCAGCGCCATCAAAAACCCGCTGCGCGACCGGCGGGTGCGGCTGGCGATCTCCAAGGCGATCAACCGCGACGCTATCGTCGAGCGCGTGATGGAGGGTTCCGCCGTCGCCGCCGGGCAGCTGCTGGCCGACAAGTTCTTCGGCGTATCGAAGAACCTCAAACCCGAGAAGTACGACGTGGAAGGCGCCAAGAAGCTGATGAAGGAAGCCGGCTACGAGAGCGGCTTCAAGATGAAGATCCACAGCCCCAACGGCCGCTACACCAACGACGCCAAGATCGCCGAGGTGGTGGCGCAGATGCTCACCCGGGTCGGCATCGAGACCAGCCTGGAGACGCTGCCGCCGGCGGTGTTTTTCCGCCGCGCCTCCTCCGGCGGGCCGGACAATATGCCGGAATTCAGCTTCATCCTGGTGGGGTGGGGCTCCGGGACGGGCGAAGCATCCTCGCCGCTGCGGTCACTGCTCTACACTGTGGATGCCAGCAGGGGCACCGGAGCGGCCAACCGCGGGCGCTACTCCAACCCGGAGGTCGACAAGCTGGTGGATCAGGCGCTGGTCAGCGTGGATGACGAGAAGCGGGCCGACCTGCTGGCCAAGGCCACGGATGTCGCCATCGGCGACCTCGGCATCATCCCGAGCCACTACCAGCTCAACGTCTGGGCCACCCGCAAGGGCCTCAAGATCGTGCCGCGGACGGACGAGTATACCGCAGTCACCGGGGTCACGGCGCAATAGGGGCGAATGGTGAGGCGGACTGGGGTCAGACCCCTCGCCTCCAACCGGGCGGCTTAGAAACGAATGTCGAGGCGAGGGGTCTGACCCCAACAACGCGTGACCCCAAAACCATGACCGCATTCCTCATCCGACGCCTGATGCAGGCCGGCCTGGTGGTGGCGG
>DATMZP010000680.1:0-3752 GCA_035573595.1 Hyphomicrobiaceae bacterium | reverse complement strand
GCCGCTTGGGCCGGTGCCCACGCGCATCGCCGAGGCGCCGCGGCTTCAAGAATTGCTTGCCCTCATAGACGAGAGCGCGGCACAATTGGACGGCTAGTGGCGGGCCGGGCGGGGAAACGTCCGACAGGGCAAGGCGTCTGTGCATTTTCCTTAATGCAAAGCGGCGAGCATCTGTGGCCCGCCGCGCCTTTTGCCCGGATCTCAGCTTATGACCAACAAGACGGACGACACTGGGAAAGGCCCCCACCGGCCCGGCGATGCGCCGAAGCGCCCCTATGCCACCATCGACGTGGAGGCGACGGAGATCGGCCGGGAGCCGGGCGCATCGGGCGCACAAGGTGGCCCCGGCACCGATGCCAAGGCCGGCATGAGGGCGCTGCCGCCGCCCAGCTCCGACCTGCTGGCGAGAGTTTGGGCCGCAGGTGTGGCTGCCCTCGCAACCGCGTGGAGCTTTGCACTGAGACTGGCGCGCAACAGCACGTTCCTCTCGCACGCCACGGCCGGAGTTGTAGGAGCCGTGCTGACCTTGGCGGTGACGGGACTGCTCGGGCTGCTCGGCGGCGGCTGGGAGGGCGACCGCGTGCCGCCCGACCTCGCGATGCGGCTTGCGGCGGTGGAGAAGGCCCTGCCGCAGCGGCCAGCACTGCCGGGGCCAGCACTGGGGGATGTGGCGGCCAAGCTGACCGGCACCGAGACGCGCCTCGCCAAGCTGGAGGAGCGGGTTGAGACTGCGCAGGCCAGGCTTGCCGCCGACGCCAGGGCGCTCGAAGCCCGCATGCCCGCGCCGGATGTGGCGGACCGGGTCGCAAAGCTCGAGGCGGCCATCGCATCGCTCTCCGCAGAGGAGAGCAAGTCGGGCAATACCAAGGCCGCCGTCGACCAGGAGGTCGCACGGCTCAAGACCGAGGCCCAGAGTCTGCGCCAGGGCTTGGAGAGCCTGAAGGGTTCCGTCGAGGAGCAGCTAAAGCAGGCCGCCAAAGCCGGCGACGTTGCGCCCGTCATGGGCAAGCTCGCTACCTTCGAGCGCGAGTTGCAGGGCGTCCTCAAGACCGAGGGCGACCGGACCGCTGGCACGCAGCAGGTGTTGCTGGCACTGGAGGTCTCCAACCTCAAGCGCGCGCTGGACCGCGGCGACAGCTACGCGCGCGAGCTGGATGCCGTCAGGAAGGCCGCGCCCGCCAGCCTTGAGCTTACGCCCCTGGAGCGCAGCAGCCGCACCGGTGTGCCGACGCTCGGCGCGCTCACCCAGGACTTCCGGCGCGCCGCCAATGCCGCCGTCGATGCCGAGCGCGAGCAGGCCGACGCCTCGGTGCTGGACCGCCTGTTGTCGGGCGCCCGCTCCATCGTGCGCTGGCGCAAGGCCAGCTACGACGCCAACGACACGAGCGTGGAGGCGATCCTCGCGCGCACGGAGACCGCCCTCAAGGACGGCCACCTCGCCGAGGCCCTGGCGCAAGGCCGGCGCCTGCCGCCCAAGGCGGCCCGCGCCACCGACGACTGGCTGCGCAAACTGGAAGCGCGCACCACCGCCGACCGGGCCATTGCCGACATCGAGGCCGGGCTCAAGGCGTCGCTGGCCGGGAGACGCCAGCCGGCGACGGAGGGGGCGCGATGATCCGCGTCGCGCTCTATCTCGCCGGCATCCTGACCCTCACCGCGGGCCTGCACTGGCTGGCCAGCCGAGACGGCAGCATCAGGATCGAGTGGCTCGGCCACATCGTGGAGCTCAGCGTGCTCAGCGGCATCGTCATGCTGGCGACGCTCCTGGGCGCCATGCTCCTCACCTGGGCGCTGCTGCGCCACATCTGGCGCAGTCCTGCGGCGCTGGCTCACTATTTCGACCGCCGCCGCCGCCAGCGCGGCCTCGACGCGCTCAGCGGCGGCATCATCGCCGTCGGCGCCGGCGACCGCGCGCTCGCAGCCCGCTACGCAGCCCAGGCCCGCAAGGCGCTGCCGCACGAGCCGCTGACGCACCTGCTGCGCGCCCAGTCCGCCCAGATCGGCGGCGACCGGGCCACGGCCCGGCGCATCTTCGAGGCCATGCTGGCCGCACCCGACACCGAGCAGCTCGGCCTGCGCGGCCTCTACCTGGAGGCGGAGCGGGAAGGCGAGCGCGAGGCGGCCCGGCAATACGCCGAGCGCGCGCTCAGGCTCAACCCGAGACTCGGCTGGCCGGTGGATGCCCTCTTCGACCTGCAGTGCCGCGCCGCCGACTGGCAGGGCGCGCTCGACACGCTGGCCGTCGCCGAGCGCCAGCATCTCGTCGAGAAGGCGCCGGCCCGACGCCGGCGCGCGGTGCTGCTCACCGCCCAGGCGCAAGGGCTGGAGGACGACGCGCCCGACAAGGCCCTGGACCTCGCGCTGGAGGCGCACGGCCTCGCCCGCGAGCTGGTGCCGGCTGCGGCCATCGCCGGCCGCATCCTCGCCTCGCGCGGCCGCACGCCCAAGGCCGCCCGCGTGCTGCTCAGGACCTGGCGCCAGGCACCGCATCCGGACCTCGCCGTGGCCTACGCCTACGCCCGCCCCGGCGACAGTCCGCGCGACCGTCTCGACCGCGTGCGCCATCTGGCCCGCCTCACGCCCAACCATCCCGAGGCGCTGATCGCGGTTGCCACCAGCGCCGTCGAGGCACACGCCTGGGACGAGGCACGAGAGGCGCTCAAACCGCTGCTGGAGGGCCGCCTGACCCAGCGCGTGTGCGCCCTGATGGCCCGCATCGAGGGCGAGCAGTACCGCGACGCGGGCCGCGTGCGCGAATGGCTCGCGCGCGCCGCCGGCGCGGGGCGCGACCCGGCCTGGATCGCCGACGGCGTCCCCTACCCGCGCTGGAGCCCGGTGTCGCCGGCAACGGGCCGGCTCGGCGCCATGCGCTGGGGTGTGCCGCCGGCCGCCTCCGTGGAGAGTGCCGCGACGGCCGCCGCGCTGGCCACCCGCCTGGAGACGCTGCTCGGCCTCGGCCAGGCCAGCCTCAGCCAGGCCGGCGAGGTGCGTCTGGAGGCGGCGCCGCGGCCCGAACCACGGCCCGAGCCCGCGGTCGGCAAGCCCGCCCCAGCCTTGCCGGAGACAGAGCCCGAGCGGCGCGAGGCTCCCGCCAGGCTGCTGCCGGCGACGCCCGCCTCGCCAGAGCCGGCCGCAGCGCAGCCAGAGCCCTCGCCGGCACCGGCCGAGCGCGAGGCTGCGCCGACACCGCCGCCGGCACCGCCCCCCGCCACCACGGCGCCGAAGCCGGCGCCCGCCGCACCCGCGGCCCGTCCACGCAGGCCAACGGAACCCAGGATCTTCGTGCCCCCGCGCGCGCCAGACGACCCGGGCACCGACGCTTCCGATCTGGACGACCTTTCCGGCTACCCCACGAAGGCCTGAGGTATCGCCGCGACGCGCCCTTCGACGCCCACCGCGTCTTGTGGGAGGCCGTCCTGCCGATCGTCACGCGTCCGCCTTTGCCTCAGTGGGAGCCTTCTTGAGCGCAACTGTGACTGGGAATGCTGCGCATCAGGGTCTATGGTTAACCGGCCGGGGCGTGGAAATGGAGCATCCGATGGTACGTACGTTGATCGCGCTGAGTGGGGCTGCCGCGGTTACCCTGCTCTTGGTCTCAGGCGTCGCCAGTCCGGCAGACGCCGGCTCGGGACACGGTCATTCAGGAGGGTACAGCGGACACCGCTCCAGCGGGGGCGCCTACTCGGCCCCTCGCTTCGTCGGGCCGTCGCGCAACTATGGCAGCCATGCCTATGGCCGCAACAATAGCAGCT
>DATMZP010000679.1:0-8977 GCA_035573595.1 Hyphomicrobiaceae bacterium | reverse complement strand
ATGAACGGGCTCTCCGGTACAGCAACATCTGCACCTCGGACGGCGAGCGGATTGTCGGCGCAGTCAAAGTTCTGAAAGTGGCAGAGCGACCTGCCAACGAAGCCCAGCGCGACCGGCTGCAACTGCGCTCTGAGGACTGCGCATGCCAGATCAGGTGCGTCCGTCTGTTCAACGGCAAACCGTTCATGGTTGAAGAGATCTCCATGCCGTCGACGCTGTTCCCCGGACTGACTGAACGCGAGGACTTCGGTTGTTCGATCGCCAGCCTGGCCCAGGAGTTCGGAGTGCTCGTCGGCGGAGCCGAAGAACGCCTGACGATCGGCCCCGCTCCACGTGATGTGGCAGAGGTGCTGGGATTGGAGGTCGGCGCCCCGATCCTGATGTTGGATCGTCTCGTGCACGCGATCGACGGCAGGCCGGTGGAATGGCGTCTGCGTCATGCCGACCTTGCTGACAAGTACTACGCGGCCAACCTTGGTTGATGCCGTTTCGTGGTTCGCGACGCTCGCTCAAATTCCCAGGTACCGGTGCTGCACGTCGGGGGCCGTCGCCAGCTCGGCAGAGGTGCCGGTCCACACCACGCGGCCACGCTCGATCAGGTGGTGGCGGTCGGCGAGCCGCGTCAGCGCGGCGATGTTCTTGTCGATCACCAGCACCGCCTGTCCCGCCGCCCGCAGCTGGGCGAGGCAGCGCCAGATCTCCTCGCGGATCAGCGGGGCCAAGCCTTCGGTGGCCTCGTCGAGGATCAACAGGCGAGGGTTGGTCATGAGGGCACGGCCGATGGCCAGCATCTGCTGCTCGCCGCCGGACAGCAGGTTCGCCATGCTGTCGAGCCGCTGGGCGAGCCGCGGGAACAGGCCGCAGACCTTGTCGAAGGTCCACGGGTCGGCCGCCCCGCGTCGGTTGGCGGCGGTGGCGATCAGGTTCTCGCGCGCGGTCAGATTCGGGAAAACCTGCCGCCCCTCGGGCACCAGGCCTACGCCCAGCTTGGCCACGCGGTAGGAGGGGAGCGCGCGGATCTCGCGGCCGTCGAGCCGGATGGAGCCGGCGGAGGCCGGCGTCAGCCCCATGATGGAGCGCACGGTGGTGGTCTTGCCCATGCCGTTGCGCCCCATCAGCGTCACCATCTCGCCGGGCGCGATGGTGAGCGAGACCCCGAACAGCACCTTGCTGCGGCCGTAGGCCGTCTCGATGCCGTCGACCTCAAGCAGGGCTGGACCGATTTCGGTCGCGGCAGTCGGGTGTCGGGTGTCGGTCGTCTGCGCTGCTATTGCGACCCCCGACCCTCGACCCCCGACCCCCGCATAGGTCTGCGCGATCTCCTTAGCCATGGCCCGTCACCGCCTCCTGCTCGCCGAGATAGGCCTGGCGCACCTCGGCGTTGGCGCGCACGGCGGCGGGCGTGTCGCAGGCGATCACGCGGCCGTAGACCAGAACGGTGATGCGGTCGGCCAGGGCGAACACCGCCTCCATGTCGTGCTCGACGAGCAGGATCGTCAGCTCGCCTTTCAGCTCGCGCAGGGTCGCCACCATGCGCTGGGACTCGTCCGGCCCCATGCCGGCCATGGGCTCGTCGAGCAGCAGCATGCGCGGGCTCGTGGCCAGCGCCATGGCGATCTCCAGCTGGCGATGCTCGCCGTGGCTCATGTTCGCGACCGGCGTATCGGCGCGGCCGGCCAGGCCCACGCGCGCGAGGGCCTTGCGCGCCGGGTCGCGCAACGCGGCCTCGCTGCGGGCATTGCGCCAGAAGCGGAACGAATGGCCGGCGTGCGCCTGCACCGCCAGCGCGACGTTGTCGAGGGCGGTGAAGTCGAGGAACAGGGACGTGATCTGGAACGAGCGGGCGAGGCCCAACAGGCTGCGCTTGTGCGTCGGCGCCCTGGTGATGTCGGTGCCGCCGAAGCGGACGCGGCCGGCGTCGGGGATGACCTCGCCGGTCAGCTGGCCGATCAGAGTGGTCTTGCCGGCGCCGTTGGGGCCGATGACGGCGTGCAGCTCGCCTTTCGGCACATTGAGGGTGATGGCATCGGAGGCCACCACGCCGCCGAAGCGCTTGGCCAGGCCTTCGACCGCCAGAAGGGGCTCCGCCTCAGCCATGGCGCAGACTCGGGCGCAGGCTCGCGAGCATGCCGTCGAGCCCCCCGCGCGCGAACAGCACGACGGCAAGGAGCAGCGGGCCCAGGATGATCTGCCAGTACTCCGTGACGCCCGGCAGCGCCTCCTCGAGGAGCAGCAGGGCCAAGGCGCCGATGACGGGACCCAGCACGCTGCCCATGCCGCCCAGCACCGCCATGATGATGAGGTCGCCGGAGCGGGTCCAATGCATCATCGCCGGGCTGATGAACTCGGTATGGTTGGCAAGCAGCGCGCCGGCGAGGCCGCAGATGGTGCCGGCGATGACGAAGCAGGCGAGCTTGTAGCGGAAGGTCGGGAAGCCGATGGCGCGCATGCGCCGGTCGTTGGACCGCGAGCCCTGGATGACGAGGCCGAAGCGCGAGTTGACGAGCCGCCAGACGACATAGGCGGTGACGAGCAGCAGGGCGAGGCAGAGGTAGTAGAACACGGTCTTGTCGGCCAGGTTGAGGAGCCCGCCGAACTGGCTGCGCCGGTAGATGGTGAGGCCGTCGTCGCCGCCGTACCGCTCCAGCCCGACGCCCACGTAGTAGACCATCTGCGCGAACGCCAGCGTGATCATGATGAAATAGACGCCCCGGGTGCGGAGCGAGAAGGCGCCGATGACGAGGGCGAACAGGGCCGACACGGCAATGGCCAGCGGCCACTGGACGAGCCCCGAGGCCATGCCCTCGTGGGCGAGGATGCCGACCGTATAGCCGCCGATGCCGATGTAGGCGGCATGGCCGAAGCTCACCATGCCGCCGAAGCCCATGATGAGGTTCAGGCTGACCGCCGCCATCGCCAGGATGACAATGCGGGTGAAGAGCGACAGGAGGTAGGGGTTGCCGGTGCCCCTGGTGTACACTGGTACCAGGGCCAGGAGGACGATGATGGCCGCAACGGCCAGGTTGCGGGGGCTCAACAGCGCTTTCATCGCGTTGCCGCCGGGAACAGGCCAGCCGGACGCACGACCAGGACCGCCGCCATCAGCAGATAGATGAGCATGGACGACAGGGCCGGCGCGGCCGTGGATGCGGCCGTGGCGCTCAAAACCAGCTTCAGCAGCTCCGGCAGGAACGTGCGCCCCACCGTATCGACGAAGCCCACGAACAAGGCGGCGACGAAGGCGCCGCGGATCGAGCCGATGCCGCCGATGATGATCACCACAAACGCCAGGATGAGAAAGTTCTCGCCCATGCCGATCTGGGCGGTGAGGATGGCGGCCTGCATCATGCCGGCCAGCCCTGCAAGCGCCGCGCCGACGCCGAACACGAAGGTGTAGAGCAGCCTGATGTTGATGCCGAGGGCCCCCACCATCTCGCGGTTGGAGGCGCCGGCACGCACCAGCATGCCGAAGCGCGTCCGCATGATGACGACATAGAGCCCGAGCGCCACCGCCAGCGCCACCACGATGATGGACAGCCGGTACATGGAGTAGGGCACGCCGGGCAGGATCTCGATCGACCGGTTGAGCCAGGACGGCAGCGGCAGCGTCTTACCTGCCGGCCCCCAGACGAGCCGCACCAGCTCGTTGAAGAACAGGATCAGCCCGAAGGTGCCGAGCACATGATCGAGATGGTCGCGCCCGTAGAGCCGGCGCATGGCGATCACCTCCACCGCCATGCCGACGAGGAGCGTGGCGCCGAGCGCCAGGGCGATGCCGGCGAGGAAGCAGCCGGTGAGCGCCGTGAAGGTGGCGGCAAAGTAGGCGCCGACCATGTACAGCGAGCCGTGCGCCAGGTTGACGAGGTCCATGATGCCGAACACCAGCGTCAGCCCGGCCGCCAGCAGGAACAGCAGGAGCCCGACCTGCAGGCCGTTCAGGCATTGCTCGATGAACAGCATTGCGTCTCAATGCACCCGTCATCCCGGGAGCCGAGCCCGGCAAGGGCGAGGCTATCCGGGACCTCGGGCGGCGAATTAGACCTCACGAGGTCCCGGCTCGGAGCTCAGTTCGCCTTCGGCTCGCAGTGCTCCGGCCGGGATGACGGGTGACATCCCGCTACATCTTGCACTTCGTGTAGTGCACGTCCTGGAAGTTCTCCACCGCGGTGGCCACGGTCTTGAGGCGGAAGGCGTCGCCCTCCTTCACCACCTCCTGCATGTAGTAGTTCTGGATCGGGTAGTTGTTGGGCCCGAACTTGAAGCCGCCGCGCACCGACTTGAAGTCGGCTTTCCTCAGCGCTGCACGCACTGCATCCTGATTGCTCAGGTCGCCCTTCACCGCGGCGACTGCCGAGGCGATCAGATTGGCGGCGTCGTAGCTCTGGGCGCCGTAGAACGACGGCTCGGCCTTGTGCTTGGCCATGAAGTCGGCGACGAACTTCTTGTTGGCGTCGTTGGGCAGGTCCGCCGCCCACTGCAGGGCCTGGATGACCCCCACCGCGGCGTTCTTCTGCAGCGGAAGGCTGAGCGAGTCGATCACGAAGGTGGTGTAGAGCGGGATCTTGCCCTGCAGTCCCGCCTGCGCGTACTGGTTGAGGAACTGCACGCCGGCGGCGCCCGGATAGAAGGTGTAGACGGCCTTCGGGTTGGCGGCGCGGATCTTCGACAGCTCGGCCGAGAAATCGAGCTGGTCAGGCCACTTGGTATAGTCCTCGCCGATGATCTTGCCCTTGAACACCGCCTTGACGCCGCCGAGGTTCTCCTTGCCGGCTGCGTAGTTGGGGCCGATCAGGTAGACGTCCTGGATGCCCTTCTTGTTCATGTACTCGGCGACCGCGCGCGGGTTGGAATCGTTGGTCCACGAGGTCGAGAACACGTTGGGCGAGCACATCTCGCCGGCCAGTGGCGACAGGCCGGCATTGGCGACGACGAGGAAGGTCTTGGCGTCGACGATGGGCTTCACCGAGGCCAGCAGCACGTTCGACCAGATGTAGCCGGCCATGAAGTCGACCTTGTCGGACTGGAGGAGCTTCTCGGTCTTCTGCTTGCCGACCTCGGGCTTCTGCTGGTCGTCCTCGTAGATCACCTCCACCGGCAATCCGCCCATCTTGCGGCCCAAATGATCGAGCGCCAGCTCGAATGAGTTGCGCATGTCGTTGCCGATCACGGCGGTCGGCCCGCTGAACGTGCTGACGAAGCCGATCTTGACGGATTTGCCTTGGCTCATGGCCGGGCCGGCACCCAACGCAAGGACGGCAGCCGCAGCAAACAGCAGTTTCTTCATGGTTGTTCTCCCCTTCTCTCCCCTTGTGAACATACAGCTTATCCTCCCCGCCGGAAAAGCTCTCACGCGACCCTCGGTGTCACAGGCCCCCGCCCGCGCAGCCTCTCCGTTTCTCCGACCGGATCCCCTCCCCCCACGCCATTGGAGCGTATGGCAAGGTTGGAGTTGCGCGGGGAGAGGGAGTGCACCCTGTCACGCCCGGTGGATTTTCACATACTCAAAGTCGCCGGCCTTGTTGTCGATGCCGACCTTGGGCGGGGCGATCCAGGAGGCGAACCTGCCGGGCTCCCAGCACGGCTGCATCAGGCTCTGGATGAAGTCGCCGTCGGCCTTCGATGGCAGCCACTGCTCCTTCCTGGCCGTCCACGCTGCGTCGCTCAGAGCCTCGCCGTCGGGCGAGGCCTTGATGCCCTGAAACTCGCCGATGTGGCGATGGAAGGCCACGTGCGGCAGCTTGAAGCGGAAGGCGACGCCGGCCTTCTCGATGGCTTTGTTCCAGCGCTCCATGCCCTTGGCGCAGTCGGCCACGTAGTCGTCGCGCAGGCGCATGTTGATGGCCGTCAGCGCCGGCTCCTCCACCATCCTGATCTGGCCGTCCACCAGCTTGCTCACGGGGTATGTAACCCCGGTCAGCTGGTGGTCGTCCTCGATGCGCGTCTCCTGGTAGCGGCCCTTGACGCCGGCATTGTAGTAGTTGGCGGCGTTGGTGGACACCTCCGAGCCGAACAGGTCGAGCGACAGGGAGAAATGCAGATTGGCCTTCTTCTGCATGGTCGGCAGGTCGATGGCGCCCAGCTTGCGCACCGCGGCGATGTCGTAGGGGTCCTCGATGCCTGCCTCCTGCATGGCCTGGCAGGTGCGCTCCACCGCGCGGGTGACGCCGGTCTCGCCCACGAACATGTGGTGTGCCTCCTCGGTCAGCATGAAGCGGCAGGTGCGCGAGAGCGGGTCGAAGCCCGACTGCGCCAGGCTTTCCAGCTGCATCTTGCCGTCGCGGTCGGTGAAGTAGGTGAACATGAAGAAGGAGAGCCAGTCCGGCGTCTGTTCGTTGAAGGCGCCGAGCATGCGCGGCTTGTCGGCGTCGCCGGAGCGGCGCTGCAGGAGCTGGTCGGCCTCCTCGCGGCCGTCCTTGCCGAAGTACTTGTGGAGCAGATAGACCATGGCCCACAGGTGCCGGCCTTCCTCCACGTTGACCTGGAACAGATTGCGCATGTCGTAGAGCGAAGGCGCCGTCTGGCCCAGGAACCGCTGCTGCTCCACCGAGGCCGGCTCCGTATCGCCCTGCACCACGATCAGCCGCCGCAGCATGGCGCGGTACTCGCCGGGCACCTCTTGCCACGCCGGCTCGCCCTTGTGGGCGCCGAAGTTGACCTCCCGGCTCTCCACCCGCGGCGCCAGCAGGATGCCCCAGCGGTATTCGGGCATCTTCACGTAGTCGAACTTGGCCCACCCCTTGGGATCGATCGAGACCGCCGTGCGCAGGTAGACATCCGAGCTTTGGAACCCGTCCGGTCCCATGGTCATCCACCAGTCGAGATAGCCTGGATGCCACTGCTCCAGCGCCTTCAGCACGCGCTGGTCATCCATCAGGCCGACATTGTTGGGGATCTTGGTCGAGTAGTCGACGTGGGTGGTCTCGGGCATCTCGGTTTCCTTCAGGCAATAGGCAATAGGCAATAGGCAGTAGGCAGGCGCCTAACGCTCTATCGCCCGGGTGAGACTGCGCAGCATTTTGCCGACCTCCTCGGAGCTCTTGAGGACGCTCGATAGAATGGACTCGTCGATCATCCCAACTCGATGTGCGAGCTCGACGTGCGTCTCGAACTCCTTCAACGAGCCCTGTGCGACTCTCAACTGCTGCGCGTAGGCACCGGCGCTCTCACGGACGTATCCCTCCGCGATATTGGCCGGAACCGAGGCAGCTGAACGCCTAAGTTGGCTGGTCAGCCCATAGCGCTCGTGAACGGGAAAGGCATCCGTAAAGCGGTAGGCTGCCACGGCGAGGTCCATGCTCTTTTGCCACACGACCAGATCGCGATGGCTCTCGATCGACGCACAGACGTTACTCATGGCACCTAACCTTCAGCAGGCCCCTATTGCCTATTGCCTACTGCCTATTGCCGCGGCCCTTCACACCCGCTCCGGGTTGAAGCTCGCCTTCACCCCGGTCCCGTATCTCTTCAGCGCACCCTCGGCGCCGGCGGCGTTGGGGCGCTGGAAGATCCAGTTCTGCCAGGCGGTGAGGCGGCCGAAGATCTTGGTCTCCATGGTCTCGGGGCCGGCAAAGCGCAGGTTTGCCTCCATGCCGGTCAGGCCGTCGGCGGAGAACGACGAGCGCTCCTCCAGGAAGATGCGCACCTCGTCGTCCCAGTCCACGGAGTCCAGCGCGGCGGTGACGAGGCCCAGCTCCTCGGCCGTCTCGGCGTCGAGCGCCTTGCCGGTCTCCGCCTTGGCCTTCTCCACGCTCTCAGGCTCGCCCAGGAAGCGCGTGGCGAGCCGCGTCAGCCCGTTGCTCATGGGATAGGGGCCAAAGTTGAGGGCAGACAGAGCGAGCGTCGCGGGCTGGCGGTTGTCGCCCTTCTGGGCGCCGATCAGCATGAAAGACCGGTCGCAGGCGAAGGCGATCTCGGCCAGCGTGCCGGCGAAGCAGCTCCCCGGCTCGATCAGCGCCACCAGCGAGCGCGAGGTGAGGTCGATGCGCTTGAGGACGCGCTTCCAGTAATGCAGGATCTCGCGTGCCAGCCAGTGATCCTTGTTGGCCGCGATGAACGCATCGTAGGCCAGCACCTGCGTCGGGTCGCCCTGCGACTTGAAGATGAGCACGCCGGTCTCGCCCTCGTTGAGGCGCAGATGCAGGAGGACGTCGTCCAGCTCGCGCGCCAGCCGCAACGGCCAGAACTGCGCCCCTTGCTCCCACATCGTCTGGGCGGTGGCGGGCGGCGGCTCGCCCGGTCCCTGGATCGTCACGGTGGCGCGCCGGGTCGCGCGATCGATCTCCACCTTCACGCAGGAGTACGTGACGGCATCCGCCTCTATCTTCCGCTCCAGTGGCGTCAGCGCGACGCCCCGGGCATCGCCGCCCGGACGGTCCGATGTGGCAGCCAGCTTGGCCGCCGCCTCCTTCACCGCCGCCTCGAACTTGGAGTTGGCCACGGCCTGGTCCACCAGCCGCCACTTGACCGCGCGGGCGCCCTTCACGCCCTCTTCCACCGTGCAGAACGCATCCGCCAGGTCGCGCCGCACCTTGCGCTTGTCGGTGACGCGCGTGAGCCCCCCGGTGCCGGGCAGCACGGCCAGCAGCGGCAGCTCGGGCAGCGCCACCGACGAGTTGCCGTCGTCGGCGAGCAGGATGTGGTCGGTCGCCAGCGCCAGCTCGTAGCCGCCGCCGGCCGCCGAGCCGCGGATCGCGCACATGTACTTCTGGCCGCTGGCGGCGCTCGCGTCCTCCATCGCGTTGCGCGTCTCGTTGGTGAACTTGCAGAAGTTGACTTTGTGGGCATGCGAGGAGCCGGCGAGCATGCGGATGTTGGCGCCGGCGCAGAACACGCGGTCCTTGCCGGACTTGAGAACGACGACCTTCACCGCCGGGTGCTCGAAACGCAGCCGCTGCACGGCATCGGCCAGCTCGATGTCGACGCCGAGGTCGTAGGAGTTGAGCTTAAGCTGATAGCCCTCCACGAGCGGGGCGTTCTC
>DATMZP010000678.1:0-7931 GCA_035573595.1 Hyphomicrobiaceae bacterium | reverse complement strand
CCAGGCAAGGACGCCCCCGCCGAGCCGCCCGAGATCGCGGCCGAGCGCAGCCGGCTCACCGCACTGCTCACGGCCTACGACGGCGCCGTCAAGACCAGCGAGTTCACCTGGGTGCGGGCGCGGCAGCTGATCGGGGAGATCGCGGAGAAGCGCTACGCCCTGTTCACCAAGAACCTCATGGAGCGCCGGCCGAGCCCGCTGACGCCCGGCGCCTGGCGGGAGATCGTCTCCCACACGGCGAGCGTGCGGACCCAGTTCTACGCCTGGGCGCTGCACTGGCGCGAGCAAGCGCGCGGGAAGGAGACCCAGATCGCCGGACTCTTGGGCGGCACCGCGATCCTGTGGGCCTTGATGAGGCTCGCCCTGCGCAGTGTCACCAGCCGGCGCCAAAAACGGCGAGAGCCGCCGCTGCCGACGTTCTTCGAGCGCGCCGTCTCGGCCTTCAAGGTGGCGACGCTGCGCCTGCTGCCGGTGCTGATCGCATCGTTCGTGCTCTACTTCGGCCTGGATGCCCTCGACCTGGTGCAGGACAATCCCTGGGGCCGCCTCGTCCCCACCTTCCTCAAGGGCGTACTGCTCTTTGCGGGCATCTCCGGTTTGGCGGCCGCCGTGCTGGCGCCGTCGGCGCCCCAGTGGCGGCTCCTGCCGCTCGCCGACCAGCCGGCCCGGCGCGTGCGTCGGCTGCTGGGGGCGCTCGCGGCGGTCTACGCCCTCGACGTTGTCCTCACCGACGTGAGCCGCGCCTTCTACGTCCCGCTGGCGCTCAACGTCGCGCAATCGATCGCGGCGAGTGTCATCTTCGCGGCCCTTCTGATCGGGCTCCTCCTCACCCCGTTCGTGCCCCAGGCAGCCGAGGCGGGGAACGAGGCCGTGGCCGCCGCCTATTCGCGGCACCGCCCGCGCTGGCTGAAGCTTCCGCTGTGGCTCGTCGCCCTTGGCATCGTCGGGGCGGCCCTCGCCGGCTATGCGGCGCTCGCGCGTTTCGCCGCCCAGCAGCTGCTGGTGACCGGCATCGTCGCCCTGCTCGCCTGGCTCGGCTATCTGGCCATTCGCGCCTTCACCCGCGAGTCGCCCCAGCAGAGCCGCACGCTGGGCGACCTGATGCAGCACCAGCTGGGGCTCGACCAGCCACGGCGCGAGCAGCTGGCTAGGCTTGCCGAGATCGTCCTCACGCTCGCCCTGGTGCTGTGCGCGCTGCCGTTCCTGATGCTCCAGTGGGGCTTCGCGCCGGCCGACATCCGCGACTGGTTCACCTCGATCCTGTTCGGCATCGAGATCGGCCACGTGCGCATCTCGCTGGTCCGCATCCTCGGCGGCATCCTGCTGTTCCTGGTGCTGCTGTTCGCCACGCGGCTGATCCAGCGCTGGATGCGCGAGCGGGCGGTGGCCTCGCGTATCGAGCCGTCCATTGCCAATTCCATCGAGACGGTGGTCGGCTACGCCGGCATCACGCTCGGCGCGCTGCTCGCCGTGTCCTACGCCGGCTTCGACGTGACGAACCTCGCCATTGTCGCCGGCGCCCTCTCGGTGGGCATCGGCTTCGGCCTGCAGTCAATCGTCAACAATTTCGTCTCCGGCCTGATTCTGCTCGTCGAGCGCCCCATCAAGGTGGGCGACCGGGTGGTGGTGGGCGACCAACAGGGCTATGTGCGCCGCATCAGCGTGCGCGCCACCGAGGTGGAGACTTTCGACCGCGCCAGCGTGATCGTCCCTAACTCGGAGCTGATCACCGGCCGCGTCGTCAACTGGTCGCACCGCGACTGGCGCGGCGCCGTCAACGTCAAGATCGGCGTCGCCTACGACGCCGATCCCGACGAGGTGATCGCGATCCTGAAGAAGTGCGCCGAGGAGCACCCCAAGGTGCTGCCCAACCCGCCGCCCGGCGTCGCGCTCGACGAGTTCGGCGACAACGCCCTCGTCTTCACGCTCCGCGTGTCTTTGGCCGACATCGACGAGGGCGGGGGCGTGCAGTCGGACCTCAGGCTGGCCGTCCTCAAGGCGCTGAGGGCCGCGGGAATCGAGATCCCGTTCAGCCAGGTGGACGTGACTTTACGCGACCTGGAGACGATGCGGCGCTATCTGGATGAGGCGCTGGATCGGCCGACGAACGGCGTGGGCGGCCGGCGCGGCGAGAAAGTGGCTACATAGGCTGGGTCGAGAGGCAGCGAAGACCCACACATCGCATTCCAAGGCGATCCATCGAGTGTTGGGTCTGCGCTCCGCTTGACCCCAACCCAGGGTCGGCAACAGCGGCGGCGCCTCCGCGCCGCCGCTGCAGCGCGGGGACCTGGTCAGTCCTCGCGGTAGACCCGCTCCCGCCGCTCGTGGCGCTCCTGCGCCTCCAACGACAGGGTGGCGATCGGCCTGGCGTCGAGCCGCCGGAGCCCGATGGGCTCGCCGGTCTCCTCGCAGTAGCCGTAGCTGCCTTCCTCGAGGCGGGCGAGCGCCGCATCGATTTTGGAGATCAGCTTGCGCTGGCGATCACGTGCCCGAAGCTCCAGCGCGCGGTCGGTCTCCGAGGTCGCCCGGTCGGCGAAGTCAGCGTGCTGCGCCGAATCCTCGTGCAGGAGGTGGAGCGTCTCGCGGTTCTGGCGGACGATCTCCTCCTTCCAGGCGATTAACTTGTTGCGGAAGTAGATTTTGTGCCGCTCGCCCATGAACGGCTCGCCCTCGGTGGGTCGGTACCCCTCCGGCAGGGCTATGATCTGAGCGGACAATCCTCGCTTCGCGCGATTAGAGGACTTCACCAGCCTGACCCTTTGCGTTGGAAGCTCGTGGCCATTGCTGGCAGGCTCGGCAGACATCTTGTGTACGGCCTTCCTGGCCGCGCGACTGCTGTCAGATTTCCCCATACTCTCCCCGGATCTTCGCATTTTCCGCTGCCACTGTATCATTCTTGCCGGTGCGAATCCGACGCCTGTTTAACCTCCTGTTTTCCCAAGTCAAGTTGCCGTTACCGCGCGCGCAGAGACCGTTTCCCGACCACGACTCGAGCCAACAGCCTGTCCACGGCTCCCCTTTTTTTACCCACTGTAGCATTCCCGCCAAGGGGAGTCCGCGCGTATTTAACCTCCTGTTATTCCACGTCAAGCCGCCCGTTTTGCAGCGCAGTAGGCCATGTTTTGACCACGATCTGGACGGGTCGCGACCCAGCCCGATCCAGAGCGTCCCAGAATGAATATCAGATGACTGCTATCAAGAGTAGGCCCTTCCTACCTCCGCACGTTTACGGTGAGTTCACAGGTTTGGGGCATAGTCCCATCAGGCTGGACGGGTCAGCGCGGCAGGCAGCTGATCGGATCGGCCGGGCGCCCGCCTCCTCCCCCGTCGGGACGCTCGGAAGCCGATCGGCTCTCAGGCCCGTTGGGCACGCGGCGCTCGACACCGGGCGTTCCCTCCCGGCGCCGCTCCTGGCGCCACTCCCCACCGCCGCGTTGGGAGTGGCGCCACTTCGCCCTCTCGGAATCGCGTATGATCGGCCGGTCGTCCTCCTCCCCCGCCCCGGATCGGCATGCGCCCCCTGCTCTTCGTCTATGGCTCCCTGCTCTCGCGCGTGCGTCACCCCATGGGCACGCGGCTGCGCGGCGAAGCGCGCCTGCTGGGGCAGGCCACCATCCAAGGTCGGCTCTATAGCCTGGGACGCTATCCGGGCCTGGTGGAGGCTGCGGAAGGCCTCTATCCGGTGCATGGCGAGGTCTACGACCTCAAGACCCCGGCCGTATCGCTGAAGTGGCTCGATGTCTACGAGGGCATTGTGCCGGGCAAGCCAGACCGGAGCCCTTACGAGCGCGTGGAGCGGCCCGTGCGGCTCGCCTCGGGCGAGACGCTCACCGCGTGGGTCTACCTCTACCGCAGGAGCGTGAGGACGCGGCCGGAGGTTCTGGGGGGCTACTGGACGCCGCCGCCTTTCTGACGTTCGTTCGTCTGGCCGTCCGGCTTGGCTTTCGCCTCCGGCGGCGTCAGAATCCTCTCTGCAAGGCCGCCCACCGAACGCCGGCCATGACCCGCGGGAGAACGCGCCAATGTTGAGCAAACCGAGCCGCTATGCCGAGGTGTACGCCCAGTGGAAGCGCGATCCCGAAGGTTTCTGGGTCGAGGCGGCACGGGCGATCGACTGGTACAAGCCCTGGGACAGGGTGTTTGACCCCTATGCCGGCCAGTACGGCCGCTGGTTCGCAGGTGCCGAGTGCAACACCGCCTTCAACTGCCTCGACCGCCACGTGGAGCGCGGGCGCGCCGGGCAGAAGGCGCTGGTCTACGACAGCCCCGTCACAAATATGCAGCGCAGCCTTACCTACGTCGAGCTGCGCGACGAGGTGGCGACGCTGGGCGCGGTCCTGCAGGACCTGGGTGTCGGGAAAGGCGACCGCGTCATCATCTACATGCCGATGATCCCCGAGGCGGTGATGGCCATGCTGGCCTGCGCTCGCATCGGTGCCATCCACTCCGTGGTGTTCGGCGGTTTCGCCGCCCCGGAGCTCGCCACCCGCATCGACGATGCCAAGCCCGCGGCGGTGCTCTCAGCCTCCTGCGGCATCGAGCCCGGCCGCGTCGTCCAGTACAAGCCGCTCCTCGACGCCGCCATCGGCCTCTCCGGGCACAAGCCCTCCGCGGTGCTGATGCTGCAGCGGCCCATGGCGCAGGCCGAGATGACCGCCGGCCGCGACCACGACTGGGCCTCGGCCATTGCCGACGCCAAGCGCCGCGGGCGCAAGGCCGGCTGCGTCTCCGTCAAGGCCACCGACCCGCTCTACATCCTCTACACCTCGGGCACCACCGGCCAGCCGAAAGGCGTCGTGCGCGACAACGGCGGGCACATGGTGGCGCTGGCCTGGACCATGAAGAACCACTACGGCGTCGACCCCGGCGAGGTGTTCTGGGCCGCCTCTGACGTGGGCTGGGTGGTGGGCCACTCCTACATCTGCTACGCGCCGCTGCTGCACGGCTGCACCACTGTCCTCTACGAGGGCAAGCCGGTGGGTACGCCCGATCCCGGCGCGTTCTGGCGGGTCATCGCCGAGCACGGCGTGGCATCGCTGTTCACCGCCCCCACCGCCTTCCGGGCCATCAAGAAGGAGGACCCGAAGGGAGAGCACATCAAACGCTACGACCTCTCCCGCTTCCGCACGCTGTTCCTGGCCGGCGAGCGCGCCGACCCGGAGACGCTCAAGTGGGCCGAGGCCAACCTCAAGGTGCCGGTCTACGACCACTGGTGGCAGACCGAGACCGGCTGGACGATCTGCGGCAACCCTGTGGGCCTCGGGGCGCTGCCCGTGAAGCACGGCTCGCCCACGGTGCCGATGCCGGGCTACGACCTGCAGGCCCTCGACGAGGCCGGCCGGCCCGTCCCGCCCGGCGAGACCGGCACGCTCGCCATCAAGCTGCCGCTGCCGCCCTCGTGCCTGCCGACGCTGTGGGAGAACGACAAAGGCTTCCGCGACAGCTACCTCGCCGAGTTCCCCGGCTACTACACCACCAAGGACGCCGGGCACATCGACAACGATGGCTACGCCTTCGTCATGGCGCGCACGGACGACGTGATCAACGTCGCCGGCCACCGTCTCTCCACCGGCCAGATGGAGGAGGTTGTGGCACGCCACAAGGACGTGGGCGAATGCGCCGTGATGGGCGTGGCCGACGCCATGAAGGGCCAGGTGCCAGCGGGCCTCATCGTGCTCAACGCCGGCGTCAACCGGGAGCCCGCCGAGATCGAGAAGGAGGTCGTGCAACTCGTCCGCGAGGTGATCGGCCCCGTCGCCGCCTTCAAGACGGTGATGACGGTGAAGCGCCTGCCCAAGACCCGCTCCGGCAAGATCCTGCGCGGCACCATGCGCCAGATCGCCGACGGCGAGCCCTGGAAAATGCCCGCCACCATCGACGACCCGGCGATCCTCGACGAGATCACCGAGGTGATGCGGGGGCATGGGGTGGTGAAGGGTGCGGCGCCGGGCAAGCTCTAGGCGAAGGTTTCGGTGTTCGGCGGCGGAGCCGTGGGGCGCCAGCCGATAGGCTTATTCGCTGAACCCGCCTAAGCGATGGATCGAGCCGGCGAACCATTTTGCAGGCAAGATAGTTGAACTGGAGATGGAGGGTTGCGGTTCCTGGGAATGTAACGCCTCGTATGGAACGAAGTGGTCGCACTGCCGATCAGAGGAGAACGCCATGACCGTCATCAGGTACTGCAACGCTGACGTAGACGGCTTCGACGTCTTCTATCGTGAGGCGGGGGCATCGGATGCCCCGAAACTGCTCCTGCTCCACGGCTTTCCAAGCGCCGGACATATGTTCCGGGACCTAATCCCACTCCTGGCCGATCGCTTCCACATCATCGCTCCCGACCTCCCGGGCTTCGGACAGTCGGAGATGCTCAACCGTGGCGGCACCTTCGACCGGATAGGGGCGACGATTGATCGCTTCACCGAGGTCGTCGGCTTCAATCGCTATGCCGTCTACGTATTCGACTACGGCGCGCCGACCGGATTTCGGCTCGCTGTGAAGCACCCGGATCGGATCACAGCGATCGTCTCGCAGAACGGCAACGCCTACGAGGAAGGCCTGAGCGAGGGATGGAACCCGATCCGGGCATACTGGGAAGACCCATCGCAAGCCAAACGTGATGCACTCCGGGCCTTCCTCAAGCCCGAGACGACCATCTGGCAATACACGCACGGCGTCCCCGACCGCACTGCGGTTTCTCCGGACGGCTATTCCCTCGACAACTTTTATTTGACCCGGCCTGGTGCCGACGAGGTGCAACTCGACTTGCTCGGCGACTACAAGAGCAACGTCGCGCTCTACCCTGCCTTCCAGGAGTATTTCCGCACTCGCAAGCCACCCTTCCTGGCCGTGTGGGGCAAGAACGATCCGTTCTTCCTGCCGCCGGGTGCCGAAGCGTTCAAACGGGATATTCCGGAAGCGGTCGTACGCTTTTTCGATACCGGGCACTTCGCACTAGAGACCCTTGCTGCGGCAATGCGCGATTTCCTCAGCCGCTGATTCAGCAGTGGGCGTCCGCCCCACGACGTCGAGAGCGTGTGCCGACTGACCTGTTCGGACTCAAGGCGCAGGAAAGATATGACAGTACTCCGCAGAGCCACACCGGAGCGGCTGAGCACATTCTCCGACGGCGTGTTCGCCGTTCTTATTACAGTCCTGGTTTTGGAGTTGCGGCCGCCGGAGCATCCAACCTTCGAGGCGCTCCTGTCGCTCTGGCCCACATGGCTGAGCTATGCGGTCAGCTACCTGTTCATTGCAATTGTCTGGACGAACCACCACTACCTCATGCGCTACGCCACGGAGGCGAGCCCTCGTCTGCTGTGGTTCAATTTCGCGCACCTGTTTTCCATGTCATTGCTTCCGCTCTCCACCGCCTGGATGGCCGTGAGCCGTTTGGCACCCCAACCCGTCGCTTTCTATGCAGCCGTCTTCTTCGTCGTCAACGCGACGTACATAGGCCTAATCTGGGAGCTTATTGGTCGGACTGAGGTCGATGAGGTCCCACCGACGGTACGCAGGATCATGGGTTTCAGGTCCATGACGACTCTATGTCTTTTTGCAGTAGCGGCGGTAGTCGCGCTCAAGTATCCGTTGGGAGGGCTAGGAATTTGCATTTGCTGCCTGATCCTATACCTGAAGCCCGATCCGCCCGGAGCGGGGATGCCGCAGGCGTAGTGCTGTCAGGCCACATCGGAGACGCTACCGGGCTCCTCACGCGTCCGTGATCGGTGCGGTCACCTGCGCGCCGAAAATCCGCCATCCGCCGTCTTGATACAGATCGCCGGCTGTAGCGGGCGGGGGGCGTCCGTTGCTCGTCTCATGCCGCCGGAGGGAGCGGGCTCTCCCACGCGGAGTGGGGGCGCCACGACCGCAGCGTGGGCGGCTGCAAAAGGGGGAATCATGCGATTGCTCGCGTTGCTCTGTGCCGCCGTGGG
>DATMZP010000677.1:0-4975 GCA_035573595.1 Hyphomicrobiaceae bacterium | reverse complement strand
TCACTGCTGTGATGCTGCGCACCGACGAGGTGCAATTTGTCAAGGAGCTGTACCCGCGCCTGCGGGAAGACGATGCCGCCATCGAACGGTACCGTGCCGCCCTGGACCGCTTGCCGCCTATCGTGGTCGCGCGGGGGCGCGTGCTGGTCGATGGGTACCATCGGTGGCAGGCCCATATTCGTGAGGAGCAACCGGCGTTGCTCGCCGAAGACCTGGGCAACCTGACGGACGTCGAGATTTTTAAAGAGTCGTTGCGACGTAACGCGAGCCATGGCGTGCAACTGGTAGGCAAGGATAAGCGGAACAATGCTGACCGTCTGTACCGCTTGCTGGGCGGCGATCCCGACGAACGCTATCAGGAAATTAGCGACCTGCTGAGTGTCACTGTCAACACCGCTAAAACATACTGCCGTGATGCCCGTCGCGACGAGCGCGCACAGCAGCAGGCGGCGGCCTGGGACTTATGGCTCGACTGTTGGAGTGAGCGCGCTATCGCAGAATGTGTTGGCGTGCCACAGTCAACGATTGGTGATTGGCTGACCGAAATCGGGAAAAATCCCGATTTCGGTCAGCCACCCGCATCTCGCCAACACTTCGACGTCTGGCAATTCCGTCAGGTCGACGACGACGATGGCACTGCGTCCTACTTTGGCCGCATGCCCGGTCAGGTCGTGGAGAATCTGCTGTGGCTGTACACGGAGCCGGGCAATGTCGTAGTCGATCCGTTCGTTGGGGGTGGTACCACCATCGATGTGGCGAAACGGATGGGGCGTCGTATCTGGGCGAGCGATCTCACCGTGCGGGCTGGCGAACTGCGTCCGGTCCATCAGCATGACATGGCTACCGGCTGGCCGGCCGATGCACCGCGCAAGGCCGATCTGATCCTGCTCGATCCGCCCTATTGGCAACAGGCGGCCGGTCGCTACAGCAACGAACCCGCCGATTTCGGTAACATGCCGCTCGCGGTGTTCATGGATGCCTGGCATGACGTACTTGCTGCTTGTGGCCCGCACCTGGCCGATGGTGGCCACCTCGCGTTCATCATCTCGCCCAGCGTTGACGGCGACGCGGTCATTGACCATGCCTTCGAGATGGCTCGCGCTGCGGCGGAGCATGGCCTGATGGTCCAGCGCCGCATCATCGTGCCCTACACCACCGAACAGGCGACGGGCCAACAAGTCGAATGGGCGCGTGATAAGCGGCAACTGCTCAAGCTCTATCGCGACCTGGTGATTCTGGCCGCGGTCTAAGCCCGCGCTACAGGAGGCAGCATGTTTGACGGCACCGCGCAGACGGCGGCGCGCGGGCGGGTGGCGGCCCGCATCCGCGCCTTAGGGGCGCACTTGTCCGAGGCCGCGTTCGAGATCGAGCACGGCCGGATCGGGGAGCTCGCCCACGAGATGCTCGACGGCGCCAGTGTGCCCGCCGAGCACGCTTACGGCGTCGTCGCCCGCACCTGGCTGGCGGAGTTCGCCCAGGTCAGCGTGGCGATGGGCGAGCTCGACGGCATGGCGCAAGGGCGGCGCGATCTGGCCCGCGAGCAAGACCTGGCGACGCGCCGCGAGCGGGCGGTCGTGCGCGAGCTGCCGCCCCTCCCCGAGCGGCTCGACCTGGTGCCGGGCGGGCGCGATGGGCGGTAAGCCGCAGTGGCCCGCGGCCTGGCGGCGGGAGCTCCAGCGCCTGTGGTGGGCGTGGCGCTGGGCGCACGGCGGCCGGCGATGACCTGGCTCGGGCGGTTCGAGAACTGGGTGGCCACCTGGTATGGGGCCGCGTGTTACCGCCAGGAACGGCGCCGGTTGCGCCGCCGGCGCTCCTGGGCCGGCGAGGTCTGGCGCGCAGTGCCCGGCCCGTCGTTTATGGCCGGGTGGCAGACCACGACTTACCTGGATACGGCCGAGGGCCTCGTCCGCGCGCCCACGGTGGCCCAGGCCCTGGTCGCCCTGCGGGCGGCGTGTGCGGACGACGACGCGGCCCTCCTGCACCTGGAGGGGCTGGAGGAGGCCCTGGGCGTGCGGGTCGAGCGCGGATGAGCGGGCGCCAGGCCCCCGAGAAGCGCCTCCAGGCGGCGTGTCGCCAGGTGGCGGCGCTGCACCGGCTCACCGCGTGGCATCTCAGCCAGGCGCGCGCCTCGGCCCAGTCGCCCGGCCTGCCGGACGACCTGTACACCGGCTGGGCGCGTCCGCTGGCCGTCGAGTACAAAGCGGGCCGTAATCGCCAGACGGCGGCCCAGGCGGACTTTCAAACGGCGTGGGTGGCGTCGGGCGGCGCATACTGGATCATTCGCTCGGTGGACGAGTTCCTGGCCGCCCTCGGCGGGGAGGAGGCGGGATGAGCGCGCATCAAGCGCCGATTAGCCACCGCGAGTCGGCCACGACGCTCTGGCGGCGGCCGTGGCGCGTCGGCGGGTCCACGGGCCGCGCGGTGTATTGCTGGCCGGGCGGGGATGATGACGTGATCGGGCTGATGGACACGCGCGACCTGGCCGCGGGGGCGGTCGCCGCGCACAATTGGGCGCTCTGCGGGCAGACGGACTACGCCGCGGCCGCGGCGGCGCTGGGGCTGGACGCGGCCGGGGCGCCCGGATGACGGCGCGGTGGCTGACCGCGGCCGAGGTGGCGGTGCTGGCGGGCGCGCATGTGCCGCGCCGGGCGCACTGCGGCTACTGCCTGGACCCGTGGCCCTGCGACACCGCCGCCCTGCTCGCCCAGGACGGCGCATGGCGGGCGCTGGTGGGGGAGCTGCTGGCGGCCTATCAGGCGTGGCTGCTGGCGGGCGTGGCCGGGATGGACGCCGGGGCCGCGTTGCCAGCGCGTGGTCTGCCCCGGTGGCAGGCCGCCCTCCAGGCCGCCCAGGCCGCCCTCGGCGGGGAGGGGGGCTGATGCCGGCCTGGTCGCGGTGGCACTGCACGTACTGTTCGTCCGAGCTCGCCCGCCAGCTGGAGCGCGGCACCGTGCGCCTCGCCCTCGAGCGGGCCACGAGCATCTATGCGCTGGCGAACGGCCAGCACCTGATCGTCTGTCGCTGTGGGCGCCGCAACTTGCTACGGGCGGGTAAGATGCTGCTAGCGGCGCCCTCCGGGCAAGACGTGTATGCAGAGAACAGCGAGAGTACAGCACATGGCACCGGGCCGACCGTTCCAGCCGGGGCAGAGTGGCAATCCGGGCGGCCGTCCCAAAAAGACGCCGCTGACCGATGAGATCAAGCGGTTGCTGCGCCAGAAGGCGGAGGGGAGTGCATACTCCAACGCGCATATGGTGGCGTGGAAGATGATTCAGCGGGCGAAGGCGGGCGATGTGGCCGCGGCGCGGCTCTTGTTTGAGTACGTCGAGGGCAAGCCCACGCAGCCCGTCGAGGTGAACGTGGCCGAAGAAGCGCGCCGGCTCGCGGCGCAGCACGGCCTCGATGCAGGGGAGCTCCAGCGGATGGCCGAGTTGATTGCGAACGGGAAGGCGTAAATGCCGCCTACGGTCACGCGGGCGCACTTCGGGCTAGCGGTCGGGGTGCTCACGGCGCCCAAGGTCCCCGCGCCCGTGGACCCCCGCTATGACTGGGCACAGGTCGGCCGGCCGAGCCAGCAGCCGCCGGCGGGCGAGTGGCGCACCTGGCTCATTCTGGCGGGGCGCGGCTACGGCAAGACCCGCACGGGCGCCGAGTGGGTGCGCGGGCTCGCCGAAGCCGGGACGGTCGCGCGCATTGCGCTCGTCGGCCCGACCGCCGCCGATGCCCGCGACGTGATGGTCGAGGGCGAGTCGGGCCTGCTGGCCATTAGCCCGCCCCACTGGCGCCCCACTTACGAGCCGAGTAAGCGCAGGCTTACCTGGCCTAACGGGGTGATGGCCACCACGTACAGCGCCGATGAGCCCGACCGGCTCCGCGGGCCGCAGCACGGCGCCGGCTGGGCGGATGAGGTCGGCACCTGGAAACATGCCGAGACGTGGGACATGCTCCAGTTCGGCATGCGGCTGGGCACGGACCCGCGCCAGGTCGTCACCACCACGCCCCGCCCGATCAAGCTGCTCCGCGACCTCATCGCGCAGCCCAGCACCGTCATTACGCGCGGCGCGACCTACGAGAACGCCGAGAACCTGGCGCCCGCCTTCCTCGAGCAGATCGTCGCCCGCTACGCCGGCACCCGCCTCGGGCGCCAGGAGCTGCAGGGCGAGCTGCTCGACGATCTGGAAGGCGCCTTATGGCAACGGAGCCGCTTCGACGAGCGGAAGCCCGCGCCCGATCTCCAGCGCGTGGTGGTCGCCGTGGACCCGGCGGCGACGAGTGGAGCGGCGAGCGATGAGACGGGCATTGTGGTGGCCGGTGTGGGTATTGACGGGCTGGGGTATATTCTTGCTGATCGGAGTTGCCGCTTATCTCCAGATGGCTGGGCGCGGCGGGCCATAGCGGCGTATGACGAGTTCGGGGCGGATCGCGTGGTCGTGGAAGTGAACAACGGCGGGGAAATGGTCAGTCAGACCCTCCAGACGATCCGCCCTACCCTGCCGATTACGGCGGTCCATGCGAGCCGCGGCAAGCAAGCGCGGGCCGAGCCCGTGGCCGCGCTCTACGAGCAGGGGCGCGTCTGGCATACGGCGCCGTTTGATCTGCTCGAGGACCAACTGTGCGGCTGGACGCCGGCGAGTGGCCAGAGTCCCGACCGCCTGGACGCGCTCGTGTGGGCGCTGACGGACTTGCTGGTGGATGCGCCCGGACCGTGGGCGTTCCTGTGACACGGGAGGCGCGCCGATGAACCTACTGGAGAAAGCCTGGGCCGGGTTCAAGGCGGGAACATTGACGGATATGATTTTCCCGACCGCCGGCGGCAGCACGCGCACCTGGGGCGCGTCCTCGGATGGCTGGGGCTGGGGCAGTGGCGTGGCGGGCACGCGCCTCGACTACGCGGCCCTCGTGGGCGACCCGAGCCAGTCCAGCGTGGTCATGTGCCTCTGCAACTGGGCGGGCCGCAACTACCCCGCCGCCCCCC
>DATMZP010000676.1:0-3111 GCA_035573595.1 Hyphomicrobiaceae bacterium | reverse complement strand
CACGTGTGCCTGCGCTGGGTGCGGGCCAAGCCGATCTTCGACGCCATCGCCGACCACAAGGTGACCCACCTGTGCGGCGCGCCCATCGTCATGTCCACCCTCCTGAACGCCAGCGCGGAGGAGAAGCGCCCGCTGCCCAACAGGGTGGAGTTCGTCACCGCCGCCGCGCCGCCGCCCGAAGCCGTGCTCGCCGCCATGGCCGAGGCCGGGTTCAACGTGACCCACGTGTATGGACTTACCGAGGTCTACGGCCCGGCGGTGGTCAACGAGTGGCACGCCGAGTGGAACGCCCTGCCGGGCGCCGAGCAGGCCGCCCTGAAGGCGCGCCAGGGCGTGCGCTATGCCGCGCTCGAAGGGCTTGCCGTGATGGACCCCGCCACCATGGCCTCGGTGCCGGCCGACGGCGCCACCTTGGGCGAGGTGATGTTCCGCGGCAATATCGTCATGAAGGGCTACCTCAAGAACCCAAAAGCCACGGAGGAGGCTTTCGCCGGCGGCTGGTTCCACTCGGGCGACCTCGGCGTGCTGTACCCCGACGGCTACATCCAGCTCAAGGACCGCTCCAAGGACATCATCATCTCAGGCGGCGAGAACATCTCCTCCATCGAGGTGGAGGACGCGCTCTACCGGCACCCCGGTGTGGCCGCCTGTGCGGTCGTGGCGAAGCCGGATGAAAAGTGGGGCGAGACGCCCATCGCCTTCATAGAGCTGAAGCCCGGCGCGCCGACCCCGACCGTGGAGGACATCATCGCCCACTGTCGCGCCCACCTCGCCGCCTACAAGGTGCCGCGCTACGTGGTGTTCACGGAGGTGCCGAAGACGAGCACGGGGAAGATCCAGAAGTTCGTGCTGCGGGAGCGGGCGAAGGGGGCGTAGAAGAAGCGGGAGGAGGCGTTGTCTGAGATCAGCCGCTGCTTCGGGATTGCGATCGCGATGTATCACAACGACCATATGCCGCCGCACTTCTGTTAGCCCAAAGTTCAGATGTCCCCCGTGCGCGCGGCGCGGAAAGGGGCTCGTTTGCGCGCCTCGATGTCGCGCGGGAATGCGGCACTTGGCGGAGCCCGAGGCTGCCACTAGTCTGCCGCATTGTCTCCAGCTCGCAGGGGTATCGATGAAGCGGAGTTTTGGCGAGAGGGTCGCGGCCGAGCTGCAGGCGCGCGCCCGCGATCGCGATGCCTTCGAGGAGCTCTTCGAGGCTCTCGACAGCTACCCCTCGCGAGCGCGGGACCGGCACCGGGTCAGCCGCATGCCGGGACGGTCAACCGCCAGGCTGACCTACAGGAGCGCCGATGTGTGCGCGTTCTATGTGCGCAAAGGCCAGATCGTCGTGCACCCGAGGAGCGCCGACCTTGAGATCTTCCCCGACCTGGACTCGGCGGTGGACCGCATGGCCGTGCTGCTGGCGCATGCAATCCTGGAGTGCGGCGACGACGCCGGGGCGGATGAGGCACCCGCCGCAGCTGCGGCAGGCCCGCAGGTCGTGAAGCTGGCCGAGGGGCGCCGGTCCTAGGGGACATCGAAGCCTGGACGGCCGGGTTTGCGGCGATTGGCGACAGGCGCCGGCGCAGGCATGCGGATAGAGATAGCAGCGGTGGACGCGGCAGAATCTCGCGACAGGGTGGCCATGACCGACTTCAGCGTGCAGCGGCTCAACATGGTCGACAGCCAGGTCCGGCCGAGCGACGTGACGGACCAGCGCATCGTCAGGGCGATGCTGGAAGTGCCGCGCGAGCTGTTCGTTCCCGCGGAGGTTGCGCAACTCGCCTATATCGACGATCCCGTGCCGGTGACGCTGCGCTCCAAGGGCGCCCAGGCACGCTTCCTCCTGCCCCCGCGGACGCTCGCCAAGCTCGTGCAACTGCTCGAGATCGGCCCGCAGTCCGCCGTCCTGGATGTGGGCTGCGCCACCGGCTACTCGACCGCGGTGCTGGCGAGGCTCGTCCGACGCGTGGTGGCCCTGGAGGCCGACGGCGATCTCGCCCGGGCCGCCAGGGGCACGCTGGAGAGGCTCGGCGTCGCCAATGCCACGGTCGTCGAAGGCCCGCTGGCCGGTGGCGCGGCTGCGCATGGCCGCTACGATGCCATCCTGCTCAACGGCGCGGTCCCAAGCGTTCCTCCGGCGCTTCTGGATGAGCTGGAGGACGGTGGCCGGCTCGTGGCGGTGCTGCGCCGCGGGCCCGTGTGCCGTGCCCACGTGTGGCGCCGGAGCGGCAACACCGTTGACGGGGAGCCCGTATTCGACGCCGCCGCCGCGCCGCTTCCGGGTTTCGAGGAGCCGGCAGAGTTCGTTCTTTGACGTACCCGCCGGCCGACAGCTATCAACAGCTATCCGTTGGCCTGTGGAATTCTGGCAACGCGGCGGAGAATTTTGGCCCATTCAAGGATTTAAGACTGCATACCGGGCGTCCCGGTATGGGATTATCCCCAAGAATCAGGAAGACGGGGCCGGCACCGAAGCCGGATCGAGGGCGTGCTTCATCAACCCGGGTTGGGCGGGGCTGCAGCGTACGTGTAGCAAGCCCGGGATCGAGGACACGGCTGTGCAGAAGGGACATCTGCGAATGGGGCATCGTGGATGGCGGGTGTCGTTCCGCGCCAGAGCCGGCCTGAGGACCCTGGTCATGACAGCCTCGGTCGCCGCGCTGTCGTTCGCGGCGTCTGGAGAAGCGCGGGCGGAAACGCTGAAGGAGGCGCTGAACGCCGCTTACAAGTACAACCCCCGTCTGGATGCGGCCCGCGCGCTGCAGCGGGCGACCGACGAGGAGGTCCCGCGCGCCCTGTCGGGCTATAGGCCGACGATCGCGGGCAGCGCCGACAGCACCTACGAGGTCACGACCATCAAGCCGCCGTCGCCGATAAACGGCAGTGCGTCGGCGGGCAATCCGCGCGGATATGCCGTGGGCCTGACGCAGCCGCTCTTTCGCGGCTTCCGCACCAAGAATGCGGTCTCGCTGGCGGAGGCCACCGTCCGCGCGGGCTGGGAGTCCCTGCGCAACTCCGAAAGCTCGGTGCTGCTGGAGGCCGTGACCGCCTTCGGCGACGTGGTCCGCGACCAGGCCATCCTCACGCTGCGCGAGAACAACGTGACGGTGCTGACGCGCGACCTGA
>DATMZP010000675.1:0-2944 GCA_035573595.1 Hyphomicrobiaceae bacterium | reverse complement strand
CACCGACGTGGAGCAGGCCAAAGCCCGGCGCGCTGGCGCCGTAGCGGCGCTCGATCTGGCCAGGGCGAACCTCAAGACCAGCCGGGCGGTGTTCGAGCGCGTCATCGGCCACCCGCCGAGCAACCTGGTCGAGCCGCGGCCGAGCACGCTGGTGCCGAAAACTTTGGGCGAGAGCACCGAGATCGCCCTGCGCGAGAGCTCCGCGGTGGTGGCTGCGCTCTACCGGGAGCAGGCGGCACGGTTCAACATCGACCTCATCCGCGGCGAGCTTCTGCCCTCGGCGCAGCTTGAGATCAACCACGCGAAGCGCTTCGATCCGCAGCCCGGGTCCCAGATCGAGTGGACCGAGGACAACACCATCACCGGTCGTCTGACAGTGCCGTTCTATTCGGGCGGCGAGGTGGAGGCGCGAGTCCGCCAGGCCAAGCAGACGCAGCTGCAGCGCCTGCAGGAGATCGAGCAGGCCCGCACCGAGGTGCAGGCACAGGTGGTGACGGCCTGGTCGCAGCTGCAGGCCGCAAAGGCGGCTGTTGAATCCGATCAGGTGGCGGTGACCGCCAACCGTGTCGCCCTGGCCGGCGTGCGCGAGGAGGAGCGGGTGGGCCAGCGCACCCTGCTCGATGTGCTCAACGCCGAGCAGGAGCTGCTGAACTCCGAGGTCACGCTGGCGACCGACCGGCGCAACGTGGTCGTCGCCGCCTACTCCGTGGTCGCGGCCATCGGCCGGCTCAACGCCCAGGAGCTTGCAGTGTCGTCGCTGGTGTACGATCCCGAGCAGCACTACCAGGAAGTGCGCGACAAGTGGTTCGACCTGTCCATCATCGGCCCCGACGGCAAGGCGCAGCCGGCTCCGCCGCCCCCGCCCGCCCGCAAAAAGGCGCCGCCGCCGCTCAAGTAGAACCGGCAGTCGGCAGTCGGACATCGGGCGGTCAACCGCCGATCGCCGGCTGCCGAAAACTCGCTCCCAGGCTGGTCCCCAAACGGCGCGGGCGTGCTAACAATGGCGCGCGGTCTCAGGTGGCGTCGCCTGAGCGGCTGCTGACGAGCGACTGGGGGTTCGGCCGATGAGCAAGCTCGATCCGACGAGCGAAAGCCTGGAATCCATCCTGGCATCGATCCGCAGGGGCCTTGCCGAGCAATCGACGGACGTGCTGACCGAGGACGGCGCGCAGCAGCCCGTCTCCCTGGATACCCTGGGTTCCATCGTGCCCGGCGACGAGCCCCCGCCGCGCTTTCTCGGCGGTGCCGGGACGGAAGCTCCCCGTCAGCCCCAGGTCCCGCTCCCGACCGAGACACCCCTTCCGGCCGGGTTTCCAGTGCAGACCGATCAGGCGTTCGCAGGGCTGGACGATCCTCCCCCTCCGGCGTCCATGAGCGCCGCCCTGGCACGCGGCGATGAGGCTTCCCGGCCGCCGGCGCCCGCGGCCATTCCGGCCCCGCCTCAACCGGAGGGAGCGCCGAAAGACCCGCTCTGGTTCCTGGCGCGGGGCAAGGACGGCGTGCCGCCTCCGACCCCCGGCGGCGCTCCGCAGCCTGTGCCCGCACAGCCGTTACCCGCGCAACCCATCGCGCCGGCTGCCTTGGCGCCGGCACCCACCGCGGCACCCAAGCCGGCGGCGAAGGAGACAGCGCTGAAGGAGATCGTGCGCGGACCGCTGCCGCCATTCTTCGGCTCCAGCCCGGAGACGTCGAAGGTGGAGGTTTCGCCGGCACCGCCCACAGCATCGGTGCCGCTGCCGGGCACCGCCGTGATCCCGCCTGCAGCGCCTCCGCCAGCGCCCGTCGCTCGCGCCGCCGAGGCCGAGCCTCAGCGCAGCGCCGCGCCCGTTCGCTCGAGCGCTCCGGCGCGCGAGGCGCAGCCCAGCGGCAAGGCCAACCCGTCCGTCCATGTACCGCCGACCGCGGGCAGCACCACACAGGCGGCCGCCAGCACGCCGCACCTCCAGGGCCTGGACGCCATGGTGGCGGAGCTGCTGCGGCCGATGCTGCGGCAATGGCTCGACGAGAACATGCCGCGCCTCGTCTCCGCCGCGCTCAAGGCAGAGGCCGAGAGCCAGTCCCGGCGGGACCCCAGGAAGCCTTGAACTGGACGCGGGCGTAGCGTAAGCACCCGCCCTGTTCCCCGCCCCTCACCGCCAACCCGCGTCAAACGACGGCCATTCCATGCTTGAGAAAACCTATGAGCCGGCCGAGATCGAGGCCCGCATCCACGCCCGATGGATGAAGGCGGATGCCTTCAAGGCCGGCCGCCCGGAGCGTGCCAAGGCGCAGGCCTACTCGATCGTCATTCCGCCGCCCAACGTGACGGGCTCGCTGCGCATGGGGCACGCCCTCAACAACACGCTGCAGGATGTGCTGTGCCGCTTCGAGCGCATGCGCGGCAAGGACGTGCTGTGGCAGCCGGGCACGGACCACGCCGGCATCGCCACCCAGATGGTGGTGGAGCGCCAGCTCATGGAGCGCCAGGAGCCCGGCCGCCACCAGCTCGGACGGCCCGCGTTCATCGAGCGCGTGTGGGCCTGGAAGGCCGAGAGCGGCGGCACCATCGTCAACCAGCTCAAGCGGCTCGGCGCCTCGTGCGACTGGGGACGCGAGCGCTTCACCATGGACGAGGGCCTGTCCAAGGCTGTGCTGAAGGTGTTCGTCGATCTCTACAATGAGGGCCTGATCTACAAGGACAAGCGGCTCGTCAACTGGGACCCGGAGTTCCAGAGCGCGCTCTCCAACCTCGAAGTCGAGATGAAGGAGGAGAAGGGCAATCTCTGGCACTTCAAGTACCCGCTGAAGGACGACCCGACGCAGTTCATCGTCGTCGCCACCACGCGGCCGGAGACCATGCTGGGCGATACGGCCGTTGCCGTGCATCCCGAGGATGAGCGCTACAAGGACGTGATCGGCAAGACAGTGGTGCTGCCGCTGGTCGAGGCTGAGATTCCGATCATCG
>DATMZP010000674.1:0-4415 GCA_035573595.1 Hyphomicrobiaceae bacterium | reverse complement strand
CACCTACATGCGTTGGCTGGCCATCACCTACGCGCCGACCATGGCGCTCTGCTGCGCCGCCGCCATCTCATGCGGGGTGGACCATGCCGGCATGCCGTTCGGTATCCAGGTGATCGGCCCCAACGGCCGCGACGCGCTCGTGCTCGAGGTGGCGCACGCGCTCGAGCAGGTGCTGGCAGCGGACAAGGAGACGGCGCGGCCGGTGCCCGATCTCTCCCTCTCCTCGCGCAACACTGACCTCCCCTTGCACTCCGACAGCGCGGGGAGAGGGCCGGGGTGAGGGGCAGGGGCATACTCCGACGTCAGTGTTTGGGGCTGCCCCTCACCCTAACCCTCTCCCCGCAAGCGGGGAAAGGGGATCCGCCCACAGATCATATTCGTCCGCGTGGGCGACGCGCGCCTGCACGATGTCGCCGGGCTTGAGGCCGTTGGCCCCGTTGAGGAACACCGCACCGTCGATCTCCGGTGCGTCCCACTTGGACCGGCCGACGGCGCCATCCTCATCCACCTCGTCCACGATTACGTCGATGGTGCGCCCCACCCGCGCGGCCATGGTCGCGCGGCTCACCTCGCGCTGGGCGGCCATGAAGCGGTGCCAGCGCTCCGCCTTCACCTCCTCCGGCACCGCGCCGGGAAGCGCGTTCGCGGTGGCGCCCTCCACCGCCTCGTATTTGAAGCAGCCGGCGCGGGCGATTCTGGCCTCCTTCAGCCAGTCGAGCAGGAGCCGGAAGTCCTCCTCGGTCTCGCCGGGGAAGCCGACGATGAACGTGGAGCGCACCGCCAAGTCCGGACACGTCTCGCGCCAGCGCCGCAGCCGCTCCAGCGTCCGCTCCTGGTGTGCGGGCCGGCGCATGGCCTTCAGCACCCGCGGGGAGGCGTGCTGGAAGGGGATGTCGAGGTAGGGCAGGATCCTGCCCTCCGCCATCAGCGCCGGCACGGCGTCCACATGGGGGTAGGGATAGACGTAGTGCAGCCGCACCCAGGCCCCGAGCGACCCCAGCGCCTGGCACAGGTCGAGGAACCGCGCCGCCAGCGGACGGCCCTTCCACGGGCTCTCGGTGTACTTGATGTCGAGGCCGTAGGCGGAGGTGTCCTGGCTGATGACGATGAGCTCCTTCACCCCGGCCCGCACCAGCCGCTCGGCCTCGGCCATCACCTGGTTGGCCGGGCGGCTCGTCAGCCTGCCCCTCAGTTGCGGGATGATGCAGAAGGAGCAGCGGTTGTTGCAGCCCTCGGAAATCTTGAGATACGCGTAGTGGCGCGGCGTCAGCCGCAGGCCCTCCGGCGGCACCAGGTCAAGGAACGGGTCGTGCACCGGCGGCACCGCGTCGTGGACGGCCGCGACCACCTGCTCGTACTGATGCGGCCCCGTCACCGCCAGCACGCCGGGGTGGGCGGCGCGGATGCGGCCCTCCTCCACGCCCAGGCAGCCGGTGACGATCACGCGCCCGTTCTGGGCGATGGCCTCGCCGATGGCCTCCAGGCTCTCCGCCTTGGCCGAATCCAGGAAGCCGCAGGTGTTGACCAGCACCACGTCGGCGCCGGCGTAATCGGGCGAGAGCTCGTAGCCCTCCGACCGCAGCCTGGTGACGATGCGCTCCGAATCCACCAGCGCCTTGGGGCAGCCGAGCGAGACCAGGCCGACGCGAGGCGCGCGCCGGGGAGCGCGCCCGGGAGCGCGCTTGGCCGCCGCGGGCTTCCCCGGCTTGGCTGATTGCTGCGATCTGGGGGCGGATTTGCTTACGGTTGGCATGGGGCGCCTTGTAGCCGGCGAGGCCTGGCAAGGCAAACCTGCGCGCCATCCCGGTGGCGGCCCGGATCGCGGCTTGCCGCGCCGGGCGGCCGCGGGCAGCCGATGACGCCTCATCGGAGACCCGGGGGAGACCCCGAGGAGACCCCGGGGAGACCAGGGGTAGCCTTGCGCGGACATGCGATGGACATGAAGCCGTAGTCAGGTAAACGCTATCGGACACGATTCGAATCCAAACGAGGGAGGACCATATGACCCGTGCCTTGACCGCCGCGATCGCCGCCACCATGGGCGCTGCGGCCGTCGCCGCTCTTGCCTTCGTGGCGAGCCCGCAGGCGCAGACCCGCGTCGAGGTGGGCGTGCTGACCTGCACGGCCGCCGGCTCCACCGGCTTCATCGTGGGCTCGACCCGCGACCTGCGCTGCCGCTTCAACCGCCAGGGCAAGGACGAGGTCTACCGCGGCACGATCAGCAAGTTCGGCATCGACATCGGCTCCACGCAGCAGGCGCAGATCACCTGGGCGGTGCTGGCGCCGACGTCCAACCTGCCGGCCCGCTCGCTGGTCGGCGGCTACGGCGGCTTGAGCGCCGAGGCCACCGTTGGCGTCGGCGTGGGTGCCAACGCGCTGATCGGCGGCTCCGACAAGTCGATCGTGCTGCAGCCCCTGAGCGTACAGGCGCAGCAGGGCCTCAACATCGCCGCCGGCGTGGCCTCGCTGGAGCTGCGCGCGGCGCGGTAGCATTTTCCTCTCCCCGCTTGCGGGGAGAGCGTCAGCCACATACTCCGAACGTCAGAGCGGACGTCCTGGACATAGGGTGGGTTGGGGCCGAAGGCCCCTAACCCACCGTGGCCACCACCTACTACATGCAGCCTACGCAGCGTGGCTGCCGCCCCCAAGACCAGCCCAGGTCCGCCACCAGGCAGTTGCGCTGTTCGGCGGACGCCGTTGCTTCCCCAGCCACGACCGGGACCTTAGGTTTCTGGGCCGACCCGTCGCAACCGCACGAACTCGCCATCCAACATGCTGGGCACCGAAACGTCCGGCATCTGGAAGGTCAGTGTGATCGGCGGTACTTGCGCGGCAAGCGCGCGGTCGAGCCAACCGCTCGGGGCGGGAACGACAAGTTTTAGCGTTATGTCAGCTTTGCCCTTTGGCTGGATCACCTTCGCCTCGAAGGCGTCGGCGTCGGCAAACTCGGGAAGGTCTGGATGTCTGGCACGGAGTGCGCTGATGCTGCTGACACCCTCCATTTCCTTGGCATACTTGGTGCGCATCGCGTCATAGAACTCTCGAATTTGGGCTATTGGCGTGAGCGCTCTCTCGTCGCTGTAGCTCACGGGATAGAAGAGGACCGTGCCCGTCCACGCCGAGCGCCCCGCAATCACCAGCGCCGAGAATGGTGCCTTTGGCCGCTTATCGCCCTTGGCCGCGAAGTAGGTGCCGTCGACGGCGTAGGTGGCCTCGAAGCGGGCGGTCAGACCGGTCGAGCGATTCTTGACGTCGAGCTGCAGCGCCAGGATGGGACCGTCGCGTGCGCCGCTGTTGGCGATCGTGATCGGCACAGCGAGCACCTCGAAGCCACCGTCCGGCTGTATGCTCAAGTTGGCGGTTCGATCACGCTCGTACGTAACCACGCCGGTGACGTACGGGGTGAGATCGGCCTGCTTGAGCGACGTCTCCCACAGGCTGTAGCCCGAGAAGGCGAGTGCCACGACTGTCCCGACGGCCGTAATACGGCCGCCCCCGGAGCTCTTGGCAGCATGCATCGCAATCTCGTTCGCATCCGCCCCAGCGGGACGGCGGCGGAGTATTCGCATGACTGGACTCCCTCGATACTTCCCCAAGGTCCGCTCGAGCCGCTCCCCCGCTGAACGAGCTTCGGTACTCGCCTCAGAAAATTGGCACGCCCAAAGGCGCGGCGTTGCCTCCACAGCAACGCCGCCGCCCAAGCAGCGCGTGCGCTGAATACGCAATGGCGGTCCAACTGGTTTGGTAATCGGTGATAACAAGTCTGTGAGTGGGCTGAAGCTTGGTCGTCGGTCGTTCTGACGACAAGGTGTCCATGACCCTGGGCGTCCCACTCGCCCGGCAAGATGACCAGCCGTAGCCTGGTCCGGAATTGACCCAAGGCCGTCGAAACCTGCCGCCCTTTCCGTGGCCGCGACGTTTGCCCCGAGCGAGCGTTAACCGCGCCTGACAATCTACGGGGTCGTCCCCTCCAGGGGTTGGTATAGGCTGGTAATCCGTAGGTTTACTGCGCGGGGGTGACTTGAGGGAATCTCACGTATCGCATGGAGCAGGCCGGTGCCCGGCTCCCCCCGCTGGCGTCTGGACGCCCACGCTCTGCTGGGCCGGTCTTTTTACCGTTGTCTTTTTCTTCGTGGCGGAACTCGGGCTGGCACTGTTGGCGCGGCCTTCCGGTGTGGCCGCGTTCTGCCCCGTGACCGGAATCGCTGTCGGCTTCCTGATTGTCTTCGGCAGGCGCGTACGTCCAGCGCTCATTGTTGGCCTTATGGCGGGCGCGCTTGCTGCCAGCGCCGTGAGCGACAAGGGTCTCATGACCTCGATGCTCAGAAGCATCTGCAGCGCCGGCGAGGCTGTCTTCGTGGCCTGGTTGCTTGAGCGCTGGTTTGGGCGGGCGTTCGCGTTTTCTGACCTGCCTC
>DATMZP010000673.1:0-3227 GCA_035573595.1 Hyphomicrobiaceae bacterium | reverse complement strand
CTCCGGGCCTGAAACGAAACGAGCGGATTCCCCTCCCCCTTGTAGGGAGGGGCTAGCTAGGGGTGGGGGGAACCCCGATATTCGAGGTTTGGGATTTCCCCCCACCCTTTCCCTCCCCCACAAAGGGGGGAGGGGACGCTGTGGCGCGCTCCGTTTCTTCATCGAGGGTCGGCGCAGCCGGTGATCGTTGAAACCAAAATTGCCCGAAACCTGGGCTGCGGTACATTGACCGCAGCATTGCACTGGCCGTATAGGCTACCCATATCGGTTCGGGGTTCGTTCTCAGCAAAAAGCGCGGCCAGGGCAGATTTGCTATGACGAAAAAGCATGCCAAGGTTGTGATCCTCGGCTCCGGCCCGGCCGGGTACACGGCCGCCATCTATGCGGCGCGCGCAATGCTCAAGCCGGTGCTGATCCAGGGCAGCCAGCCCGGCGGGCAGATGACCATCACCACCGACGTGGAGAATTATCCGGGCTTCGCCGATGTGGTCCAGGGTCCCTGGCTCATGGAGCAGATGCGGCTCCAGGCCGAGCACGTCGGGACCGAGATGGTCATGGACCTGATCGTCAGCGTCGATCTCAAGACGCGGCCCATCCGCCTTGAAGCCGACTCCGGCGACGTCTACACCTGCGACGCTCTGATCATCGCCACCGGCGCCCAGGCGCGCTGGCTCGGCCTGCCGTCAGAGGAGCGGTTCAAGGGCTATGGCGTGTCGGCCTGCGCAACCTGCGACGGGTTCTTTTACAAGGGCAGGCGCGTGGCGGTGATCGGCGGCGGCAACACGGCCGTGGAGGAGGCGCTGTTCCTCACCAATTTCGCCGAGAAGGTAACGGTCGTGCACCGGCGCGACAGTTTTCGGGCTGAGAAAATTCTCCAGCAGCGCCTGTTCAAGCACCCGAAGATCGAGGTGGTGTGGGGTTCCGTGCTTGAGGAGATCCTGGGCTCGGAGGACGGCAAGTCGGTCGGCGGCGCGGTGCTGAGGAACGTGGCGACGGGCGCCACCTCCAGGATCGACGTGGACGGCGTGTTCGTCGCCATCGGGCATGCCCCGGCCACCGAGCTGTTCAAGGGCCAGCTGGAGACCACATCGTCGGGCTACCTGATCACCGCGCCGGACTCCACGCGCACCTCCATCCCCGGCGTGTTCGCCGCCGGCGATGTCAAGGATGAGGTCTTCCGCCAGGCCGTCACCGCCGCCGGCATGGGCTGCATGGCCGCGCTGGAGGCCGAACGCTATCTTGCCAAGCTTGAAAACGCCGCGGGAGTCGCTGCCTAGGCGTAAACCCGCACAACCGCCGTCCGTCACACTGAAAAACAGGTCAATGGACTGGGACAAGCTACGCATCTTCCATGCCGCCGCCGAGGCCGGCAGCTTCACTCACGCGGGTGAATCGCTGCGCATGAGCCAGTCGGCTGTCAGCCGCCAGGTCTCCGCCCTGGAGAAGGAGCTCAAGGTCGCCCTGTTCCACCGGCATGCGCGCGGGCTGGTGCTGACCGAGCAGGGCGAGATGCTGTTCGGCACGGCCAGCGAGATCATGAACAAGCTCTCCACCGCGGAGACGCTGCTCACCGACACGACAACCAAGCCGTCGGGGGACCTCAGGGTGACGGCGCCCATCGGCCTCGGCACCATCTGGATCACGCAGCGCCTGCGCGAGTTCTTCGAGCTCTACCCCGAGATCCGCATCGAGCTGATCCTGAGCGACGAGCAGATCGCCATCGCCATGCGTGCCGCCGACGTGGCCATCTGGACTGCCGAGCCGCAGCAGAGCGACCTCATCCGGCGCCGGCTCTTCACCATGAAGATCCACGCCTACGCCTCGGCCCAGTACGTGCGCCGCTACGGCGCGCCGGAGACGCTGCAGGCGGTCGACGACCACGCCATCATCTCCTACAGCGGCACGCCGGCGGCGCATCTGTCGTCGATCCGCTGGCTGGAGACGGCGGGCGTCAACGGCAAGGCGCCGCGCAGGCCCACGTTCTCCGCCAACAGCATCGTCGCCATGAAGTACGCGATCCGGGCCGGCATCGGCATTGGCATGCTGCCCGACTATCTGGCCGAGGATGAAGCCGAGCTGGTGCCCGTGCTGCGCGATGCCGACTTGCCCACGGTGCCGATCTACTTCGTGCTTCCCGAGGAGCTCAAGACCGCCAAAAAGGTCCAGGTGTTCCGGGACTTCCTGGTCGCCAAGGCGCGGCAGTGGAAGTATTGACCGGCGCGTTCCTTTGCCCCGCATTGCCCGCCTCGCCGCCCTCCAATAGGGCGGGGCGGGGGGGATCCTATGCACGAGCGCATGGCTCGCATGCCTCTTTCCGTCTACCTCAAGTTGCGGGACTTGCCCACTATGCATGCAGCTGTGACGGACAGCTGTTGAAGGCAGCTACCCTCCCTTCGATGCCTTCAAGCGCCCCACGTGGGCACACAGTCCCCTTGGACCGGGCCTTGCGCCCGGTCTTCTTTTTGGTGCGCCAGTTGCAGGCCGTGGGGGCACTTTGCATCAATACTGCTCACCCCGACGTGAGACGGCCTTTGCATGCGGGTCTGCCATCGCCATTTGATTTGACAGAAAGGATCGAGGCGGCCTCGCCGAGGAGGCGCTTGCCCGGCCCCAGGCCCGCTCCGCGGCGCCTGGACTGAGAGCCGAGGCTTTGGTGCCGCCCACAAGTTGTTCCATGAGCACAAAGATCGACCGGGCGCGGACCCTGCGCGCCGTCGTTGTCGCAGCCGTGTTGCTGATCGCGCTGATCGGCGCGGTGCTGGCATCGGTCGGCACCAAGGCCCCGGACTGGCTGTGGGCTTCCGAGGCGGGCGCGCAGGGGGTCACCCTGGGTGTCTCCGGGGCGCCTTCCCTGGAGGCCCTGCCACACGACCTGGAGCGGCCGGCCTGAAGTCGAGCCGGCCGTCTCGGTGCGCCCGCTTCCGCCTACTTCGGCGCCGGTGTGGCGATCGGCTTGGTCTTATCGACCACATATGTGACGAGGATGCGGGTCGCCTTCGTGCCGGCCTTGCCCTCATGCGGCGTGCTGGCCGGCACGGCGAAGCTCTCCCCGGCCTTGATGACCATCGGCCCCTTGCCCTCGACCGCCAGCTGCAGCTCACCTTCCAGCACATAGCTCGTCTCGACCCCGGGGTGGGTGTGGCGGGCGACGGGCGTGCCCGGCTCGAGCTCCACGAGCTGCATGTGGATGACATGCCCGTCGGGGTACTCGGTCTTCTGCAGCAGCG
>DATMZP010000672.1:0-3735 GCA_035573595.1 Hyphomicrobiaceae bacterium | reverse complement strand
CTCGATGCCGAGCGTGTCCATGAGGCCGATCACGTCGTGCGCGATCATCTCGGTGGTGTACCCGGACGCCGGCTTGTCGCTGTCGCCGGCGCCGCGGTGGTCGAACGTGACGCAGCGGTAGCGTTGGGAGAACTCGGAGACCTGGTACTCCCAGGCGTCCAGGAGACCCTGCAGGCCCGGAATGAAAATGAACGCCGGGCCGGCGCCGCGCTCCTCCACGTTGAGCGTCAGCGGCCCGATATCGATTCTTGCCAAAGCTTCCCCCGCACCTTCCCGTATTCCGCTATTCCCCGCTCGCCACGACCTCAGCCACGTCCACCGCGCGTCCCTCGCGGGCGCTCCTGGCGCCGGCCTTGATCACCGCCAGGTTGCGGGCCGCCCAGTGGCCGTCCGTCTCCGGCCTGGTGCCGGTGCGGACGCAATGGGCGAACTCCTCCAGCTCCTCGCGGATGGTGTCGTTCACCTCCGTGGGCACCGCGCGCGCCGCCGTCTCCCCGCGCGTCAGATGGCGCAAGCCGGAGAACAGGTCGTAGTAGGCGCTGGCCTCTTTCCCGTAGATGTTCATCATGTAGTACTCGGAGGCCGAGGCGTACGACGCCGTGAGGTTGGAGAGCGCGCCGTTCTCGTGCTCCAGGATCATGTTGGCCACGTCCGGGTTGTCGCCCGGGAGCACCAGCCGGGCGAGGCGCGCCGACACGCGCTGCACCGGCCCCATCAGGAACTCCAGCACGTCCACGTAGTGGATGCCGATCTGCAGCATCACGCCCCCGGGCATGCCGGCGGCCGTGTAGCGCCATGAGGAGAGGTCGAAGCGGCCCAGCCGGTCGCGGCTGATGTTGCACTCGGCCTGCACCAGCCTGCCGAACCGGCCGGCGTCGATCTCGGATTTGATCCAGCGGAAATGGCTCTCGCGGCGGCGCTGGTAGCCGAGCGCCAGCACCACGCCCGCCTTGCCGCAGGCCTCGGCGATGGCTTGGCCTTCGCGCACCGTGTTGGCGATCGGCTTGTCGAGGAACACGTGCTTGCCGGCCTGTGCCGCGGCCTGCGTGGTCTCCAGATGCACGGTGTTGGGTGTCGTATTGATGATCGCCTCGATCGTGGAATCCGCCAGAATCTCCTCATAGCTGCCGGCCGCGCGGCAGTTGTACTTGGCGGCAAAGGCAGCACGCTTGTCGGCGGAGCGCGTGAAGCAGGCAACAACCTGCAGCTTGTCGGAGCGATTGACGGCGTCGGCCAGAACGTCCGACCACCAGCCCATCCCAAGCGCGGCAACGCGCAACGGCGCCTCAATCATACTGCGATTCTCCGGGTGTCTGCAGTCGTCCGCTGCCTCTTTGGGGCGGCCGCCGAAAAGCTGCGGGGCCTCAAGCTACTGTCCCGCCGGGATGGCTCATTGGCCTACGTGCGCTCGGCTTCGTCCGCGACCGCCTTGCTGTAGCCGAACGCCCAAGCGAAGCCTTGCAGCAGGAGCAGCATGCCGGCGACGGTGGCGATGACGATCAGCGAGGCATAGTCGGCAAATGTCGCGTAGGAGCCGCCGGACATGGTGAGGGCGGTACGGAACTGCTCCTCCAGCCGGTCGCCGAGCACCAGCGCCAGCAGCAGCGGCGCCATCTCGTAGCCCAGCTTGCGCAGCAGGTAGCCGATGCCGCCCGAGATGGCCATGATCCAGATGTCGGCGGCGTTGGAATTGACGCTGTAGACCCCGATGACGGAGATCACCAGGATGGTCGGCACCAGCCACCCATAGGGAATGCGCAGCAGGTTCACGAACACGCCGACGAAGGGCAGGTTCAGGACCAGCAGCACGGCGTTGCCGACGTACATGCTGGCCACCAGGCCCCAGAACACGTCCGGATGCTCGGTGAGGAGCAGCGGCCCCGGCGAGACGCCGTGGATGGTGAGCGCGGAGAGCAGGATCGCCGTTGCCGGGATCGACGGGATGCCGAGCCCCAGGAGCGGGATCATGGCGGTGCCGGTGGTGGCGTTGTTGGCGGTCTCCGGTCCCGCCACCCCGGCGATGGCGCCCTTGCCGAACTCCTCGGGGTGCTTCGAGAAACGCTTCTCGATGGCGTAGGAGACGAACGTCGACACGACATGGCTGACGCCGGGCACGATGCCGAAGATGAAGCCGACAATGGTGCCGCGGCCGATGGCCGGCGCCGATTCCTTCAAATCGCTCCATCGGGGCACGAGGTCTTTGAGCCGCGGGCGGATGGCCTTGATGGTTTCGCTCTTCTCCAGGTTGAGCAGGATCTCCGAGATGCCGAACAGGCCGATGGCGAGCGCGGTGAAGGACAGCCCGTCGGCAAGCCCGAGGTTGCCGAAGGTGAAGCGTGGCTCGCCGGTCAGCTTGTCGAGGCCGATCGTGCCGACGGCGAGCCCCAGCACGATCATGCTCGCCGTCTTGAGGCGCGATCCGCCGGAGATGAAGGCGATGGTGCACAGGGCCATCAGCATCAGCACGACCTCCACCGACGGCCCGATCTGCAGCATCACGCGCGACAGCGGCGGCGTCACCAGCATGAGGCCGAGCACGGAGACGGTGCCGCCGATGAAGCTGCCGACGGCGGCGATCATGAGGGCGGGTCCGGCGCGGCCGCGGCGGGCCATCTCGTAGCCGTCGATGCAGGTGACGACGGAGGCCGCCTCTCCGGGGATGCGCACCAGGATCGAGGTGGTGGAGCCGCCGTACATGGCGCCGTAGAAGATGCCGGTCAGCATGATGATGCCGGTGGCCGGGTCGAGGCCGAAGGTCAGCGGCAGCAGCAGCACCATGCCGGCGAGCGGACCGAGGCCCGGCAGCACGCCGACGATGGTTCCCCAGAAGCAGCCGATGAAGCAGTAGAGCAGGCTCTTCCACGTCAAGGCGACGGCGAAGCCCGACATCAAATGGTCGAAGGAGGACATGGGCGGCGCCTACTGCTGGCCGGACGACTCGTTGGACGGCGGTTCAGCCGGCTGATCGGCCGGGATCTCGGCGGTCGGCTCCAGGAACCGGGGCCACAGATCACCGGGAGGCAGCCTCACTCCAAGGGCCACCCCGAAGAACAGCCACACGGCAACCATGCCGAGGCTCGCCCCCAACAGCACGCGCCAAAGCGCGGATCGGGCGACGAGCAGGAGCAGGACCGCGGTGAACAGGCCGAGCGCCGCATAGGCGCCGATCCGCTCGAATGCCAGCGCCAGGCCGGCCAGCGCCGCCAGGGTGAGCACCACGTCGCGATGGCCGAGGAAGATCGCCTCGTCAATCGCCTCGCCGCTCCGCAACGCGCGACAGAGGATCGCCAGCGCGAACAGCGTGAGGACGATGCCGAGGGCGAAGGGGAAGAAGCCGGGGCCGGGCAGGCCCACCCGGCCGAAGGGCAGGAGCGCGGCCTGCCACACGAAAAACAGGCCCGAGGCGAGCAGCGCGAGCGCCCCGATCGCCGCTCCGAGCCTGGCCGACACAGGGCGCGCCCACGCGCCCTGCTCCTCGGCCTCCGAAGGCGTGCTCTGGTCAGGCGACAATGCGGCGGATCTCCGCGTATGCACCCCGGCTTGACGCCACCCCCCGGACAGCCTTGCCCCTGCTGCGGGGCCCGACGTCCGGGATGATGGGTGGCGTCGGGACTTTCTCCGAGCCTACTTCTTCTCGGACTCGGCGGCCTTGATCTCCTTGATGACCGCAGCCGTCCGCTTGTCATCCTCGGCGATCGTCCGGGTGAAGGCGTCGGAGGGCTGGTAGGCCGGCGT
>DATMZP010000671.1:0-7745 GCA_035573595.1 Hyphomicrobiaceae bacterium | reverse complement strand
TCGGACCGCGCGGCGGAGCGCTCGTCGAGCGCGGTCTTCACGTCATAGCCGCCGGTTTCGGCATGATAGCGCACCCAGTTCAGCACCGGGATGCGGCCGACCAGGTTGAAGCTGCCCGGGGCCAGGTGGAACAGGATCACGTCGCCGATCACGTAGCCGTCCGGCGTGCAGGGCACGAACTGCTTGGCGGTGTCGACCTTGAAGTTGTTGAAGGTGTTGATACCGAGCCTGGTGAGGAGCTTCAGCGCGTCGGGGCCTTCGAGCGCCAGCTCGGCCATATGGTAGGACTGGTTGAACAGCACGCAGGTCTTCTGCCAGGACTGCTGCTCGTCGCGCCAGTTCGTGTACTCCGGCGGCACCCCCGGATAGACGTTGGGGCCGGTCTGCATGTTGCGCAGGTACTTGGCGACATTGCCGGCGCCCTGCAGCACCTCTTCGAGATTCCTGGCCAAGGTTCTCCCTCCGAATGGCCCCGACCCGACGGCCGTCGGTCACGCCTTTCTTGACACTGATGGGCCGCTGGGCCCCCGGCAGCAGCCCGGCAAAGGCTGCCGCGTCGGCAGTGGTTTCATGAACGTGAATTACATGGATATGAAGACAGTGCCTCGGGCATGTCAAGGGCATTGGCGGAAAAAACGCCGATGCAGACAGCGAGTAGCTACTGGCGTCCCGACGCTTTTGGGACTTTCCGACCTCCTTCGCGGGGACAGCCCAGCGACGGCAAATCGCCGGTATTGACGCAACCTGAGACGGGCATTGTATGATGGATACAGAAATTCCCTGATACGATGGGCGCCTGCGATGCCGGTCTCGCCAGCCTGGTCCATCGATCCCCCGACGTTGTGGCGCGCGTTGCGTGCCCGGTGGCCCATCGCGGGCACCGCAGAAGTCCTGGGCATCGTCCTGCTCTTCGCAATTGTGACTGCGGTGGTCTTCCGGCAGTGGCTGCCGCACCTCGGCTCGGCGCTGATCGGGCCGCCGGAAGACAACATGCAGGACTTCTGGAACACCTGGTACATCGTCGTTGGCCGGCGGCCCGGACAATTCTTCCACACCGACCTGCTGCGCTTTCCGGAGGGGACCTCGCTCGATCTCCACTCCTTTGCCTACCCCAAGGCTCTCGCCACCGCCCTGCTGACCCGGATCGTCGGGGCGGACCTCGGCACGCTGGTGCTCCTGCAGAATCTCGCCCTTCTGATCTCTTTCCCCCTGGCCGGCGCCGGCGCGTTCTACCTGGCCCGGCATCTCACCGGCAGCACGGCGGGCGCGCTCCTTGGCGGCTTCGTGTTCGCGTTCAACCCGTCGCACGTCGCGCACGCGATGCATCACACCGGGGTCTCGTCCATCGAATTCATTCCGCCCTTCGCCCTGCTCTATCTGCGGGCAATCGAACGCAAGAGCGCCCCACTGCTCGCGCTCGCAACTCTCTTCTATGCGCTCGCCGCATTGTCCTCCTGGTACTATCTCGTCTACCCGGCGTGCTTCATCGTGTTTCACCTCCTCTACGCGGTCCTTCGCGACAGGCACTCGCCGCAAGGCTGGTGGCTCTTCGCGGCGGCTGCGTGCCCCGCCATCGTGCTCGCCATCCTGTCGCCGATGCTGGCCCCCATGGCCCGAGCCGCGATGGACGTGGCTTCAACCGCGGACGGCGGGCCCAATGCCTACGTCGCCGACCTCCTCGGCTTCCCCGCGTTCCCGCCCTTTCACGCGCTGGCGCCTCTGGCAGAGGGCCTCTACAGCCGGTTCACGGGCAATGCCTGGGAAGCCACGACCTATCTGGGCCTGGCCAACGTGCCGCTGCTCGCCTGGGCCTGTCTCAGCCGACGCGGCAGGGGCGGCCCGGTGCTGGCGTACGCCCTCTGCGGCACCGCGGTTTTCTGCATCCTGTCGTGCGGCAGCCGGCTTCACGTCCTGGGCCACGACACCATTCCACTGCCGGGCGCGGTGCTCTCGTGGCTGCCGCTCGCCTCCCTCATGCAGGCGCCGTCGCGGGCCATCGTCCTCGCCTATCTGCTGCTGGCCATAGCCATCGCGGAGGCCGTGCGGACGGTCTCGCAGGATCGGCGACGGCTCACCCGAGGCACCGCGGCCGGCCTGATGGCGCTGGTCGTGGCCGACTACCTGCCGGCGCGGACCCTCGCCATGACCCCGGTTGCCTGCCCTGCCGGGCTCGACGTCGTCCGCGACGATCCAGAGACTGGGTTCGGCGTGCTCGACCTGCCGCCCCACGGGTATGTCGAGCGCAATCTCTACATGCTGCAGCAGGCCTGTCACGGCCGGCCCATCGTGCTGGGCAACACATCGCGCCGGACCGACCCGACTCTGGGCGACCGGCTCGACACCTGGAACGTCGAGGCGCAGCGCGGCCAGCTCGTGGCCGCCAAGGTCAAATACGTCGTCCTGCGACCGCAGGTTGCCGGCGCGGCGGCATCCACAACGGAGCGGCCCGAGGCCAGCCTCCGCTTCACGTGGCGTCCCGAGGACGCGCCGAGGTCGCACTACGAGCGGGCCTACACCCTCGTCCGCGACGGCCCGGATCTCGCAATATTTCGCGTCTACTGAGCGTAGGTCTCACGCCGGTTGCACGGCCGCCCGCGCTTCCATCGCCGTCGAGAGTGTGGCATAGGAGGCGTACGCCAAGCTGGGCCTGCAGCGCAGCGACCTCTGCCGATGGGGGAGGCGGGCGTCGGGCTCTCGATGTGAACCGAGGTGCCCGACATGTCCGCGCTCCGCGCCTGCCTTGCCGCCGTCGTCCTCGCTCTCGTCCTCGCCGCGCCGGCCGCCGCCCAGCAGCGCGAGCGCATGCACCCGGACCTCGTGCGGCAGCTGCGGGAGGAAGAGGTGCAGCGTGCCCTCATCGCCACCGGCAGCCTCGACGCCCTGGTGGGACGGGCGTCGCGGCGGCAGCTGCGGATGGCGATCGAGCGGTTCCGCGCAGCGTACGGCTTCGCCGGCAACAAAGGCCCCCTGACGGAACCGGAGAAGACCAAGCTGCGGTCTCTCTACGGCGACGTGACGGACTGGGCCGGGTTGAAGAAGCGCGACTGCACGGATAGCGCCTCCCAGGCCGCCATGAAATTCCTCCTGCCGGAGAAGCAGGTCGGCTCGGAGCTGCAGGGCAATGCCGTCGGCAGGTGCGACAGCAAGTGGGCCGCCTATGTGGAGAAGGACTGGCTGCTCACCGTCAGCCCGCAGATCTACTCGCTCTACGACAACACGCCGATCTCGCTGTTCCGAAGCAGCATCATGCCGTTTCCCACGGTCTACAGCCAGCTGCACCTGACCTCGGACGAGTTCACCACCAAGGGCGAGGTGGATAACGACATCGGCGGATACGTCTCCTACAACCTGGCCTACGCCGCCGGCGACCAGGTCAAGGCGCTGTTCATGACCTACGCCAAGCGCCACCCCGAGACGTTCAAGGTGCCCGAGTTCCTGCGGCCCCTGATCGAGGCCGAGGCCAAGCCCGGCGACGAGACGCAGCCCGACGCCACGACGAAGGGCTGGCAGCTCCTCATGCAGGGCGTCACCAACCTGATTGCGAGCGATTTCCCCTTCGACAACGGCTGGCAGAAGGTGTCCAGCAAGGATTGCACGCTTAGCCAAGACATGGGCGACGATCAACCCGTCCGCATCCTGTTCGCCACCGACCGGCTCATGAAGAAGGGAGCGCCGCAGCTCGGCGAGACGAAAACGGGCGTCGCTCCCGACAGCCTGTTCGCACCCGAGCAGGACCGCCGGCTGCGCATGGGTTGCGCCTACGTCTCGCCGCCCGCAGACGACGCCGACCCGGCAAAGGAGGCGGGCAAGCCCGTCGTCGAGTACCGCCTGTTCCACGACGGCAAGCAAGGCGACTTCGGCGACCGCCTCTACCTGACCGACGAGATCGGCCCCATGGGCAATACGGGCGGCCAGTGGACGGGCGGAGACGCGATCGTCTTCATCCACGGCTATCGCGTGGCCTTCAAGGACGCGCTCTACACGGTGGCCAAGATCGTGAAGGACATCAACTTCCAGGGTCGCGCCTACCTCTACAGCTGGCCGTCACGCGAGTCCCTCACCGGATACTTCGAGGACCTGGACAACTCCGAGCAGTCCGAGCCGTTCTTCCAGTCCTTCATGCGCATGCTGATGCGCGACGCCCATATCTACGAGATCGACCTGATCGCCCACAGCATGGGCTCGCAATCCATGCTTCGCGCGGTGAGCGCGCTGCGGCCCATCTTCGATACGGAAAGGGCCGGCGGCGAGGGCCGGACCAGGAAGGGCAAGCTCAGCAGCTCGATCCGCATCGGCCAGATGATCTTCGCGGCGCCCGACGTCTCGCGACCCGTCTTCGCCCAGAAGATCGACCGCATCGCGCCCTATGCCGAACGCGTCACGGTCTACGTCTCGTCGGGGGACCTCGCCCTGTCGGCGTCGAAGCTCATCCGCGGCGGGCTGCCGCGCATGGGCGAGCTGTCCGACAACGGCGAGCCGGCCCTGGTCGACAACAGGAAGGTGCATATCATCGACGCCACCCTGAACCAGAGCTGGTACAAGAGGTACTTCGGGGGCGGCTACGGCCACGACTACCTGAGCCAGGCGAAACCCGTCCTCGACGACATCAAGGACATCCTGACGGGCAAGCGCGCCGACGACACACAGTTCCCCGACGAGCGCAACGCCAAGCGCTTCCAGAAGCGGCCCTATGCCGGCACACAGGGCAAGTTCTACTGGAAGCTGGTCGATCCGAACTAGCAGCGGCGGGACGGCGCCGGCACGCCCTGTCTTGCAGCGCGGGGGCGCCTACAGCCGCCGGGCCGGGATGGACCAGGCGAGCGCGGTGCCGATGGCGGAGAACGATGCGACGGTGAGGAACGCGGCCTGGAAGGCGCCGCCGATCTGTGCCTTCAGCGCGGGAGAGGTGAAGGCGGCGGGGTCGGAGGCCGCGCCGCGGCCGAGGAGGGCTGCGAACAGCTGCGTGGCCTGCGGGTCGCCCCGCGCCAGCACGGTGAACAGCACGCTGCCCACCAGCGCCGTGCCGGCAGCCGCCCCGATCGAGCGTGCAAGCTGCACGGAGGCCGCCGCGGAGCCCAGCGTGTCGGGGCTCGCGGCGTTCTGCACCGTCACCTGCACGACGCCCATTACGGTGCCCATGAAGATCCCGCAAAAGAAGAGCAGCACGCCCAGCGCGCGCGGGCTCAGCGCGTTGGCCGTCAGTGCGAACGTGACCAGCATGGCGGTCGCGAAGATGAGCCCGATGGAGGGAAAGATGGCGGTGAGCCCGGTGCGGCTGACACTGCGCCCGGTCAGCATGGAGCCGGTGCCGATGCCGAACGTCAGGGGCAGCAGGAGCAGGCCGGTCTCGGCGGCCGACATGCCGTGCACGACCCGCAGATAGATCGGGATGAAGGCGATGAGCGAGACCATCCCGGCGCCGTGGCAGGCGGCCAGCAGATCGCTGCGCCAGATGGTGGGCTGGCGCAGCAGAGAGATGGGAAACAGCGGATGGGTCGCCTGCCGCTCCCGCTCGATGAGCGCGTAGAGGCTGGCGAGGCCGATGGCCAGAAGCGCACCGAACATGAGCACCCCCCCGCCCTTGAGGCGCTGCGCCTGCTCCAGCGCCAGCAGCACGGGCACGATGAAGGCCACGAACAACGTGAGGCCGACGCCGTCGAACTCCCAGGATGGCTGGCGCCGCGTCGACCGGTAGGCAATGCGCAGCGTCAGGAGACCGGCGAGGGCGACCAGCGGCAGGTTGATCAGGAACACGCTGCGCCAGCCGAAATGCTGGGTGAGATAGCCGCCGACCACCGGGCCGAAGGCGCTCGACGTCACCATCACCCCGGCGAGGTAGCCCTGGTAGCGGGCGCGCTCGCGCGGCGGCACCGTCTCGCCGATCAGCGCCTGCGACAGGGTCATCAGCCCCCCGCCGCCGAGCCCCTGGAGGACACGCGCCAGCGCCAGCATCTCCACGCTCGTCGATACGGCGCACAGCACCGAGCCGGCCAGGAATACCCCGAGCGCGGCGAACATCACGCGCTTGCCGCCATAGACATCGCGCAGCTGGCCGTAGACGGGCGCGGCGATGGTGGCGGCGATGAGGTACGACACGACCACCCACGACACGCGTTCCACGCTGCCAAGAGTCGCCGCGATCGCCGGCAGCGCCGTGGCGACGATGGTCTGGTCCACCACCGCCAGGAACATCGGCAGCATGATGGAGGGGAAGACGGTGAAGAACAGATTGCTTGGGGGTGCGTCCGGCTCGGTGTGATCTTGCATTCGTCAGGCCTGCGTGATCGCCCGAGTGTAGCCGGAGAATGGCGATGGGGCGATGGCAATCGGGCGCAGAGGAGGCTCCCCCGCAGCGCCTACCCCTGACCGCGCCCGTCTCACGCCTGCGCGATCTCCACGACCAGGGCCGGGTTGAAAGCTCCGTCCTCGCGCAGATCCACATAGCCGCGCGGATTGGCCAGCACGCGGCAGCCATCGAGCGCGTAGTCGGAGGGGCCGTGGATGTGGCCGTGCACCCACAGCGCGGCCTTGCCCACGAGATCGTCGAGATCGCTGGCGAAGGCGGCCGTCAGCAGGTCGTTCTCGTACTGCGGCTGCACGCTGCGGCGGCTCGGGGCGTGGTGGGTGAGGACCACCCGGGAGTGGCGGCCGCCGCGCTCGAGCCGCCGGGCGAGCCAGGCGCGCGAGGCCTGGTGCTCGTCGAGGCCGTCCTGCGGCGACCAGCGGCGGCGGCCGTTGGCAATCAGGCGGTGGTCGTTGAGGCGCTGCCCCGCCCACAGCATGGCGCGCACCTGCTCTGCGGCTCCGGCATAGAGATAGTCAGTCCACAACGTGCAGCCGATGAACTCGACGCCGCCGATGACGACGCTGTCGCGCTCCAGGAGATGGACGTTGGGCACCGCCGCGGCTGCGGCGCGCCCCGCTGCCAGCTCGGCGTGGCGGTCTCGGTCGTAGAACTCGTGGTTGCCGGCGACGTAGACCACCGGCGTGGCGTTGAGCTCCGCCTCGACGATGAACCGCAGTGCGTCCTCGATGCCCTGGCAGATGTCGCCGGCGATCACCACAGCGTCGTACTCCGGGCGCGGCTCCGGAAGCACCAGGTGATGGCGCCAGTTCACGTCCAGGTGCAGATCGGAGAAAGCCCAGAGCTTCATGGTGAGGGAGGTGTCAGACACTCCGGGCCTGACACCGCGGCTCCAATCTCGGTTCGTGCAATGGTGTCAGACCCGGAGGGTCTGACACCTTCTCACAACTCGCCTCTCTTGCTCAGGTGCTCCACGCACTGGGCGCGGATGTCCTTCAGCTCCTTGAGCGTCCGGTCGAGATCGGCGCGCTTGGTCTGGAGATTCTCGATCGCCTCCTCCACGCCGGCCAGCAGCATCTGCGTCTGGGCGATGCGGGCCGGGTCGGCGTCGTAGAGCTTGAGGTAGTCGCCGATCGCCTCCAGCGAGAAGCCGAGGTTCTTGCCGCGCAGGATCAGCATCAGCCGGGCCCGGTCGCGGCGCGAGTAGCAGCGCGCCACGCCGCGCCGAGCCGGGGCAATCAGGCCCTTCGACTCGTAGAAGCGGATGGTCCTGGTGGTGACGGCAAGCTCGGCCGCCAGCTCGCCGATGGTGTAGAGGCGGTCCTCGTCCGGCGCGGGCGGATCCGGGCTGGCGCGCTGCCGTTGGGTGATGGAGCTCATCTAGGTTTGCGGCGCGCCTCCTCTTCGGCCTTCAGCTCCTTCTTGGAGAGCTTGCCGATCA
>DATMZP010000670.1:0-3076 GCA_035573595.1 Hyphomicrobiaceae bacterium | reverse complement strand
CTCGGATCGCCGGGCGCCGTGCAGCCGGTCCAGTCGGCCTCGAAGCTGTCGCGCTGCAGGGTGCCCATATAGGCCGGATGCACCGCCTCGATGCTGAACCGGCGCACGTCCCCGGACGCAAAGTTGACGGTGACGTTGTCCTTCTCGGCGCACAGCACCGGCTCGCTGGCATTGGTCACCTCGACGGCGATCTCCTTCGCCGCCTGGGCGTAGACGCCGGGCGCGAGCACCACCGCCGCGGCGGTCAGAGCCACACCCGCAGCCAGACTCTTGCGTATTGCAGCGCGCATCATGCTCAATCCCGTGACCCGCCATGCCGGCAAACGGGCCGCAACATGGCAGGAGTGGGATTGCATCACAAGACAGGTGCAGCTGGTCGCCAGCCTTGCCGAAGCCTTTCCGCCCACCCACGACAAGCCGGTGCACCGCGATTGGCGCGGCGTGGCGCGCACCCCTGGCCGGCCCGCTGCCCCCCGGTGCCGCTTTCGCGGGGCGCACAGCTTTCGTGCATGACGCCGGCGGCAGCAGCGTCGCGCGCCGGCCGCGGAGTGCTACAGTCGGCCGAGACGCACGATTCGCGCCATTCCCGTCCCGCGTTTCTCGGCGCTTGGAGCTAGGAGGTCGCAGGATGGCGGACGGAAGCAGGTCGGTGGCACTGGAGGCCGAGGCGGCCGCGGCGGAGGCTGCGCGCGAGGCCAAGGCCGATGTGCTGCAGCGGGCCATCACGGTCGAGAGCGCGGCCAAGCTGCCGGAGCCGCCGCCCAAGGAGGCGAAGGAGTCCAAGTCGCCCAACAAGGCTGGCGGGCGCGCGGCCTGGGCCGAGTTCACCGTGGACGTGTGGATCACCAACCTCAACTCGGTGGAGTTCGGCCTCTACAAGCACAGCCGCAACCGGGCCAAGTCGCGCCAGTTCACCACCGACATGGACATCTTTGCCGAGGTGATCGAGGACGGCGAGCGCACGGGCCTCATCGGCTACCGCGAGGACCTGTGGCGCAAGAACGCCGGCATGGACAAGCGCCTCGTCATGAAGCTCTTCAACGAGACGTTGAACTGGCGCGCCACCATGGACCTCATGATCGGCCGCAGCCTGCAGCTGACGCTCGGCGCGCGCGGCCTGCCCGTCACCTGCTTCTCGCTCAACGCCGGCGACCACGACAACATGGTCTACGTGGAGCGATCGGCCAACAAGTGGCCGCTGGCGCCGGAGGACTTCTCGTTCTTCCTGCTGGATGACGGCAAGCCGGTGTTCTACCGGTTGCGGCGCGACTTCATCGACCTCGGCGGCGACTACACGCTCTACGACCACCGCAACCAGGCCGTGGGCCGACTCGACGGCAAGGTGTTCTCCATCGGCGGCAAATGGTACGGCCGCGTGCACCCCGACCACGACAACCCGCGGCTGCTCACGGTGCTCAAGCTGTTCTGCGGCATGCTGATCTTCAACCCCGACTGCCGCCGCCACATGCGCCGCCTGGCCCGCGACGTCCGTGCCGGCCGCTACGTGCCCAAGATCGAGAAGCAGGAGGCCGACCTCTACATGAACCCGCGACGCGTGCGTTAGGTTGAGGGGACCCCACTCCTGCCTATCGCTCTGTAAAGGGCATGCCGGACCGGCGGATCAGCTCCAACTCTTCCGGTCCTACCCGAGCGCCAGAGAGCAACGAATTCCATGAGGGTCTCCGCAGATTTGAGTGAGCGGAGGATGCCCATGCGACCGGCCATCGGCCCCGCCGCTTGGCTTTGATAGAATATTTGGGCATTCTGCCCGTGCAACAATGGGCCGCGCACCAAATGGCCCTGGGAGGGGGAATGCCGGACGCTCAGAAAGCGGTGCTGGGGCTGCAGGCTGGCACCGACGTGCTTTTTCTGCTGGTCGGAGCGGTGCTGGTTTTCGCCATGCACGGCGGCTTCGCGTTTCTTGAGGCCGGCACGGTTCGCCACAAGAACCAGGTCAACGCGCTCTGCAAGATCCTGGTCGATTTCGCGATCTCCACGGTGGCCTATTTCGTGGTCGGCTTCAGCATCGCCTACGGCGTGACCTTCTTCGTGGCCGCACCCACGTTGAGCGGCGGCGGTGCCGATTTCGGCCCGCAGGGGCTGACGCTCGTCAAGTTCTTCTTCCTGGCAACATTCGCCGCCGCGGTGCCGGCCATCATCTCCGGCGGGATCGCCGAGCGCGCGCGCTTCCTGCCGCAGTGCGTGGCCACGGCGCTCGTCGTCGCACTGGTCTATCCGTTCTTCGAGGGCATCGTCTGGAACAAGAACCACGGGCTGCAGGAGAGCTTCTTCAAGGCCCGGCTGGGCGCCGAGTTCCACGACTTCGCCGGCTCGATCGTCGTGCATGCCGTCGGCGGCTGGCTCGCCTTTGCCGCCGTGCGGCGGTTGGGGCCGCGCCTTGGCCGCTTCGAGAAGGGACGAGCAGTCGGCATTCCGCCCTCGTCGATCCCATGGTTGGCCATGGGCTCCTGGCTGCTCTGCATCGGCTGGTTCGGCTTCAACGTGATGAGCGCGCAGTCTGTGCAGTCGGTGAGCGGCCTCGTTGCCATAAACTCGCTGATGGCCATGTGCGGCGGCATCCTGGCTGCCCTGATCGCCGGCGACGGCGACCCTGGCTTCATCCACAACGGTGCGCTCGCCGGTCTCGTCGCCATCTGTGCCGGCTCCGACGTGGTGCATCCAGTGGGGGCGCTGCTGATCGGGGGCGTGGCCGGCATCCTCTTCGTCTACGGCTTCCAGGCCGTCGCCAATCCGAAGTGGCAGCTCGACGACGTGCTGGGCGTCTGGCCCCTGCATGGGCTGTGCGGGCTGTGGGGCGGCATCGCCTGCGGAATCTTCGGTAAGGCCGTGTTCGGCGGCATGGGCGGGGTAGGCTTCTTCTCCCAGCTCGTCGGCAGCGTGCTGGGTGCCACCTATGCGCTCATTGCGGGCACCATTGTCTATGCCCTGGTCGACGTGGTCTTCGGCCTGCGCCTCGCGGCCGAGGACGAGCGGCGCGGGGCGGACCTCGCCGTCCACAAGATCGGCGCGAATCCCGAGGAGGACGTGCGGCTCGGCCGCATTTGAGCGCCGCCGG
>DATMZP010000669.1:0-4203 GCA_035573595.1 Hyphomicrobiaceae bacterium | reverse complement strand
CGCCGGACGGCGCAGATGGGAAACGCCGGCGGCCTCGCCCTTCGGCGGCCGGCCCGCACCCTTGCGGGCTCCGCCCCATATCCGAAAGCGGAAGGCGAGCTGGCGGCGAGTTGTCACAATCTTGATTTAGCACTAATATTGATTCGTGCAAGTTCCTGAGTGATCGCCACGAGGGTCCGATCTGGTAAAAATTCGCTACATGCCTGACACTTCTGATCAGAGACATCCCTGACGGCAGTCAACAACTGACTACTGACATCCCTGACAGTCTCGGGATGTGGAAACGGACGGATGCATTGTCCGAGCGAGTGAAGTTCATCCTCGAATGGGAGCGCCGTTGGAAGGCTTCCAAAGGCAGGATCGATGTGGCCGAGCTGAGTCGCATCTACGGTGTCAGCCGGCAGACGGCACACGTCTGGATCAAGCGTTACCAGGATGCAGGGCATGACCTGCGCGTAATGCAGGAACGCTCACGCAGACCTTCCAGTAATCCTCGCGCCGTGTTGTTGCCGCGCACACTGGTTGATGGGGAATCGCGCCTGCTGGATGATGGGCATCACGAGCGATGCGTGGGCGCGCGCAGCAGCGCAATGGGAAACGCCCCCGAGGCGTGGGGGCCAGCGGGGGCGTGAGTCGGGGTCAGAAGGGCTGGCCTTCGGGAGGGCCGTGGAGGGCATGAGGGTCGTGGAGCAGGAGTCGATAGCGGTCGACGGCGTCGAGCAGCGTCATGGCCCGATCGATGATGCGATCAGCGAGTTGGTCACCGGGCAGCGCGTCGTCACCGAGTTCGTGTTCGACGGCGGGATGGGCGGCGCACAGGGCGATGATGGCGATCTCGGTAGCGTGGGCGAGCAGGTCGAGGCAGCCGACCTGGGGTGTCCGGCGCAGCACGGGAGGACAGAGGAGATCGCCGATCATGACACGCCTCCGGGAGAGCCTTCAGCTTGCAGCACGGCGAGGATGATGTCGCGCTCGACGAGTTTCCGTTTCTTGCGTGCTGCCAGTCGCAGGGCGTTGTGGGCGATGCGATCGACGTCGCGCAGGGACCCGGAGGCAGCCTCGTGGAGCAGGGCGATGGCGTCGGAGGTGAAGAGTTCCTTGGTGCAGCCCACGGCAGCGAGGCGCAGGCGGAGGTAGTCGGCAGTGTCGCTGGGCGAGAGCGGGTCGATGGAGAGACGATAGCTGAGGCGAGAGTGTAACGAGCGGTTACGCCGCATCGAGAGCCGCTCCTCGAGATCGGGCAGGCCGACGAGGATGATCGAGAGCAGAGATTTGCTGTCCCACGAGTAGTTGAGCAGGATGTGCAGATGGTCGAGCGTGTCCTGGTGCAACAGGTGCGCCTCATCGATGAGCAAGACGGGGAAGGTGCGGTCTCGGGCGAGGTCCTCGACGTGGCGGGTGACGGCGAGAAAGACATCGCCTGCCGTCGAGCCGTAGGGGATGGCCAGGGCGTGGCAGAGATGGCGATAGAAGTCACGACGACCGAGGGTGACGTTGTGGCAGTACGTGAGCCGGACCGCCTGAGTGCCGAGCGCGTTTCGTGCGGCACGCAGGACACAGGTCTTGCCCACGCCGGGCTCGCCGGTGACGACGGCATGCTTGCGCTCTTGGACGCACTCGACGAGGTCGCTCACGACGCCCTTCTTGCTGGGCGGCAACCAGAGCTGGGCATCGTCGATCTCCTTGGAAAAAGGGACGCCACTGAAACCGAAGTGGTCGCTGTAGTACGTCACGGGGCGTCTCCTTCGTGCGCGGGTTTTCTGCCGAGGGCCTGATCGAGCAGGGCTTTGGGCGGATCAAAGGGCGTGCGAGTGGGATGGGGTTGATCGAGACAGGACGACGCACGCTGGCGCTGGGCATTCTTCTTGGGGTTGACGGGATGGAGTCGATGGACACGCCCCTCGTGCTCGATCCACGGTGGCTCACTCGGGTCGACGAGGCAGCGGGAGACGGTGACGAGCTTGCCGGCGAGGAAGTGCAGGTCGGTTTCCCAATCCGTGCCCTCCATCGGCAGGGTGCTGTCGCGCCGCACGCGGCGGCGTGCGTGTACGGTGAGCGCCTTGCGTAGCTTCTGCTCATCGAAGCCATCGACGGGGCGCGGCGTGGCTTCATAGATGCTCTGCGGGCTCTTGCCGAGCAGGCCTCCGTGAGGAGCGCGGTGGTAGTGCTGATCGAGGAAAGCCCAGAGCCGCACGTTGAGATCGTGCAGGGAGCCGAGAGAGCCGGTGTGATCGAGACAGCCTTCGCGCAGAGTCCTCCAGAATCGCTCCATCTTGCCGCGGGCGGCGGCATCGTAGGGTTTGGCGTGCAGGAGCGCGGTGCCCATGCGGGCGCAGGCGAGGCTGAGCGCCTGCCCGCGGTAGGTGGAGCCATTGTCCAGATACAATGCATCGGCGGGGCCATGCTTGCGCACGGCGCGCACCAGCAGAGAAAGCATCTCGATCTCGCGCTCGTAGTGGAACGCCTCGAGGGCAATGATGTAGCGGCTGGCGTCATCGAGGATGCCGTGGATGCGCACGGGCAAGCTCTTACCCTCGATGAACAACGCCGAACCGTGACACACGTCGGCGTGCCAGAGCGCACCGGGGCGCTCCGCCTGCCAGCGCAGGCGGACCTTGCCGCGTGGCTGCTGGCGTAGTGAGACGCGGTCGAGGCCTTTTTCCTGATAGAAGCGCCGCACGCTGCTGGGTGAGATGGCATCGGGCTCGAGGCGGCCCTCCGCCACGAGCGTGCGCAAGATGACGGGCACCGACGCGGAGGGATGCTCCTCGCGGATGTCGAGCAGCAGCTGGCGCTGCTCGCCGGTGAGCTCCTGGCAGCGGCCCCGGTCGCTGCGCGGCGTCGGCCGGAGCGCTTCGAGCCCGCCGGACTTGTAGGCATAGTACCACCGCTCGAGCGTGGCGACCGAGTAGGTCTTGCTGGACTTGGCCTGGGGCGGGCGAAAGCGCTGCTCGGCGAGCTCCGCCAAGGCGAGGGCGAGATCGCCCCGATCGAGCTCGCGGCGGGTCAGGGCTCCGACGATCTCGCTGCGAAATAGCGCGACCGCCTCGGCGTGGTTTTGGGGGCTGAGATCTTTCATCGGCATGCACTCCTCGCGCCGCCCCGCTCGGAAGGTGCGCGGGGTCGCGCGCGCTGAGTGATGCCGTTTGCTGCTGCCTAGACGATACGACTCGACTCGGTGGGGGCGGCGAACGGGCCCGGGTGATCCCCCCGCCCCTCAGGCAGCGAGCGCGGCTCCCGCGAACGCTTGCTCGCTGAGCGCTCCCACCCCGGCCGGTGCCAGGGCGCACAGGCACGCTGCGGCGCGCTCGGCCTTCTGCTGCAGCGATCCACCCAGGGGCCAGGGCCGCCACGCGACGATCCGAGGCAGGAGCTGGCCCGTGCCCACGGCTTGCACCCAGCTGCGCAGCGTCGACCATCGGGTCAGATCGAAGCCTGTCCGCCAAGTGCACACGCGCTGCCGGGTCTCTCCGACGGAGAGACCCACGAGCCCGAACAGGCAGAACGCCAGACCGATCGCCGACGCCGAGTAGTGGCGCCGGGCGCACAACCCACCGGGCAACACCGTCGTGAGCCCGCCGCAGCGCTGGCAGCGGTAGCGCCGGACTGCCACGACCACTGTCTCCGGCTCGCCATCGACGCGAGCTGGACCTCGCACTTGGCGCCAGCGAACACCATGGCCGTGCAGCACGATGGCCGCTCCCAGCGGCTGGCTCGCCGCTCCACAGCGGCTGCAACAGCCCGGTCGCGCCTGCTCGGGCGACGGTAAATTCTCTGCCCAATTCTTGACGCCGATCGTCGAGTAGACGATGCCCTCACCGCTCGCTCTCCGTTGCACGAGTGCCGAGCACGACGGGAGGCTCTGACGACCAATCTTCGCCTCCCGTCACCTTTTTGTGGCCGACACCACGTCGCTGCTCGCTCCACGCGGCGGCGCCTCTACCGCAGCCAGCGTGCGCGGGCCCAATCGCCGTCCGCGCCGGGAAGCGCGCTTCGCACCAGCGCCTTTCCCTCAAATTGCTGGCGCGATCTCCTGCCCGATCACGTCAATGGAGATGCGCGGCAACAGAAAGACTCCAAGCGCTTCGCCTCCTGGCGATGGCCACTGCGTGGGATGAGCAGCAACGCCACCCCGACATCCAGTCCATGACCTTCGACGAGCGCTTCGCGTTGCTCGTCGAAGCGGAGTGGGTGGCTCGCGAG
>DATMZP010000668.1:0-2731 GCA_035573595.1 Hyphomicrobiaceae bacterium | reverse complement strand
CCGTTGCGGCCGATCACCTGAATGCCGAACGGCAGTCCGTGCTGGTCAACGCCGCAAGGCAGAACGGCGGCGCAGGCAAGCGCCATCGTCGGCGCGTAGGTGATGGCCAGCCAGCGCATGTAGGTGGGCATGCGCTCGCCGTTGACCTCCTCTACGTAGAGTTGCGCGTGCGGAAACGGGGAGACCGACGCGGCTGGGCAGATCAGCACGTCAACCTCGTCGAAGAAGGCGAGAACGCGCCGGTAGAGCTTCGTCTGCTCCACATGCGCCCGAGCCACGTCCGCGAGCGTGCACTGCAAACCGCGCTCGGTGTTGTCGATGACGTTGGCGTCCAGCAGGTCACGCGCATTCTCCAGCCGACCTCGGTGAGCGGCCACGAAATTCACACCGCGCAGCACCTCAAAGACCTCGTGCACGCCGCTGAAGTCGGGGGCGCCCTCCTCCACCTCACGGAAGGCATGGCGAAAGCGGCCGACACGCTCATTGAAAAGCGCGGCAATGCGCTGATCGACAGGTGCGCAGCCGAGATCGGGTGAGACCGCGACGCGCAGTCTGCCGAGGTCGGCGCCTTTGAGCATGCCGGGCATCCATCGTTCCGAGGAGAACGGATCACGTTTGTCGACGCCCATCTGGGCGAGCAGCAGGAGGTGCGCGTCGGCGATCGTGCGGCCCATGGGGCCAAGAACGCTGAACGGGTTGAGGCTCACAGGCCGATCCACGCCAGGCACCACGCCGGGCGAGGGGCGGAAGCCCGCCACGCCGCAGAAGGCCGCGGGTGTGCGCAGGCTGCCGCCGTAGTCCGAGCCGGTGGCGAGGGTCACCTGGCCGAACGCCAGCGCCACGGCCGAGCCCCCGGAGGAGCCGGCGCAGGTCTTGGCTGGGTCGAACGGATTGCCGGTGGCGCCGAACACCCGGTTGGTCGTGTTGGCGCCGGCGCCGAACTCCGGCGTGTTGGTCTTGCCGACGATCACGCCCCCCGCCTTGCGCACCCGCGCCACGCTCAGCTCGTCTTGGGTCGGCACGTTGTCCTTGAACAGCAGCGAGCCGTGGGTGGTCCGCAGCCCGGCCGTCGCCTGCAGGTCCTTCACGCCGATCGGCAGCCCGGCCAGCAGCCCCACCTCGTCGCCCCGGCCGATGGCCTGCTCGATCTCCGCCGCCCGCCGGCGCGCCGCGTCGGCATCCATCGCCACCATGGCGTTGACGGCGCCGTTGGTGGCCTCGATGCGGGCAAGGCAGCTTTCCAGCAGCTCCAGGGGCGAGAGCTGGCGCCGGCCGATGGCAGCGCGCGCGTCCAGGGCGGAGAGATCGCAGGGCTCGGTCATGTCGGGGCCAGGTCTCAGGGGTTCAGGTCTCAGGGGTTCAGGTTTCAGGGCCAGGCTTCAGGATCAGCCTACCCTGGCCCTGGTCCCTGAAACCTGCAACCTGCTCTCCGCATGACCGGCATGCGCGGCGGTGGGCGGCCTTGCCAAGGCGGCGCGCGGGTGAATAGCTACGCGTCTTTGCCGCGAAAACGGGCACAGCACCGCGGGGAGCCATGCCGACACCTGTCTGGAAGCCCTTGGCTCTGGTGCCGGCCAGCGGCCCGGTTGCCGGCGTCGTCTGGGTCACCATCTCGATGGCCCTGTTCGGCGCGCTGGCCGCCTTCGCGCGCGGGGCCATGAACGCCGGCCTGCACCCGTTCGAGGTGGTGTTCCTGCGCAACCTGCTCGCCACCCTGATGCTGTCGCCGCTGCTCCTCTGGCGCGGCGCCTCGCTCTTGAGGTCGAGCCAGCTCTCGCTCTACGGCCTGCGCGTCCTCGTCTCGCTGCTCTCCATGCAGGCCTGGTTTTACGCCCTGGCGTTGATCCCGATCGGCGAGGTGACCGCCATCAGCTTCCTGGCGCCGGTGTTCGGCACGCTGGGCGCGATCCTCCTCCTGGGCGAGCGGGTGCGGCTGCGGCGCTGGACCGCCATCATGGTCGGATTCCTGGGGGCGATGGTCATCCTGCGGCCCGGCATGGCGCCATTGGGAATCGGGCAGCTCTGCGCCGTGTTCAACGCCATGTCGATCGGCATCGTTGCCGTCATGATCAAGCAGCTGACGACGGTCGACGACCCCGACAAGATCGTGTTCCTCACCAACCTGATGCTGACCCCGCTCTCCCTTGCGCCGGCCCTCCTGGTGTGGACCTGGCCGTCGCCGGACGCGCTGCTGCCGGTGCTCGGCCTGGGTCTCACCGCGGTGCTCGGCCACGTCGCCCTGGTGCGCGGCTATGCCGCCACCGACGCCTCGCTGGCCATGACCTTCGAATTCTCCCGCCTGCCCTTCTCGGTCGCGATCGCCTACTTCGCCTTCGGCGAGACCATCGACCGGTGGACCTGGGTGGGCGCGGCGATCATCTTCGCATCCGCGGTCTACATCACGCGCCGCGAGGCCAGGCTCGCCGCCGCGCGCCGCGCAGCTGCCCGCTCCTCCTCCCGCGGCCAAGCCTGAGCTGCCGCCTCGCCCACGCCGCCGATGCGACACCGGGAGCGGCCCAGGCCCGCCTTCCCGGAGCCAGGAACCTGAATGCCGACCGGGCGTTAACCATTCCTGACGGGCGGCCGTCCGGGCCGCCGGCACACAGGAGGCGCAAGACACGCCGGGTGCGCCCCAGAACAAAATGGAGCAACGGCATGACACTCAAGTCTTGGCTCACCGGCGTGGCGGGCGCCCTCACGATAGGCCTGATCAGCCTGCCGGCAGACGCTG
>DATMZP010000667.1:0-6363 GCA_035573595.1 Hyphomicrobiaceae bacterium | reverse complement strand
CGGTAGTCGAGCGGAGGCAGCCCCAGCTCCCCGCGCACGATCTCCATGGTCTCGCGTGCCCGCGACAGGGGGCTCGCCACGTAGTCGAGCGATGCGGCCGTGCCGTCGAGCACCTCGGCCAGCACGCGGCCGTTGCGGGCGGCCTGCCCCCTCCCGGTCGCGTTGATGGGAATGTCGCGCTGGCCCTGGTAACGCCGGGCCCGGTTCCAGTCGGTCTCGCCGTGGCGTACGAAATAGAGGGCGACTCCGGGTTTCAGCATCTCTCCCCCTCCCGCTGCAAACGCGCAGCCACGGCCGCGTAAGGTTATCTGTCGAACGAGGGCGCCAGCTCGGCAATCGACGGCGTCGTCGTGGTGGCGATGCCCTGCCGCCGCAGCTCGGCGATTCGCGCCCGCGCCAGATCGGCATAGAAGGTGTCGCCGTAACGGGCAATGAAGGCCTTGAGCACGGTCAGGTTGGTCGTATCCACCGCGGCGCTCCAGGCCTCGAAGGCTTCGTGCGCCGTCGTCGAAGGCGCCACTGCCGCCACCCGCGGGCCGCCCGTCTCGGCGGCCACGGGGTTGAAGTAAAACCGCCCCGTGAGTGCAGAGTGCTCCCACGGCACCTGCCGGCCGTCGGTCTCCTTCATGACATCGTTGCGGATGGCGATGAGCATGGCGCCGAGGTCCTCGTGCGATGCGCTGAGCTGCCGCGCCAGCGCTGCCGAGTACGGCGAGTTGCGCCCTTTTCCGTCGAGGGCGATGGTGCCCGGTTGCGTCGAGAAGCTGATGAGCGTGCCGGCGCCGCCCTGCACGGTGGCGAGGCCGCGACCGATCTCAGCCGAGCGCGACCCCATGCTGCGGGCGAGCGTATCGGGCAGCGGGCCGTCGCGGCAGGCATCGAAGAACAGGATGTTGGTGGGGGCCTCCCGCTCCATGGTCCGGTGCACGAGATCGAGGCGCACCAGCTCCGTATCGAGCGCCGGCGCGCCGGCCAGCTGGGCGTCGACGGGCACCAGATAGTTCTGGCCAGCCACGTGCAGCCCGTGCCCGGCATAGAAGAACGCGCCGACGCTGGCGCCGCGCAGATGGGCGGTGAACTCGCGGATTTTCTCGTCGAGCCCGGCCTTGTCGAGATCGAAGCCCTCGATCACGTGAAACCCCAGCCGCTTCAGTGCGGCGCCGATATCGGTGGCGTCGTTGCGGGGGTTGTCCAGCCGGCGCGTGTAGCGGTAGGCGGAGTTGCCGATCACGAGGGCGACCCGCTTCTGCTGCGTTGCTGCCGCCAGCTGCCGGTCCGGCCCGACCGGGCTCGGCAAGGCGATCAGGGCCAGCAGGGTGAGGGCGGCCAACCCGGCGAGCCGCATCGCGGCGACCCTCGCCTTCCGCGCCATGGCACGGAGCGTATCGACGCCCGGAATGGGCCCGCGCGGCAGCCTGAGCCGCCGGATACCGGCGCGCGGCTTCGGGCGCGCGTGCGGGCGGAAGGGACTGGGCCCGCTCGCCTGGGGCCCGGCCGGCTGGGGCCCGACCGCGGGGGCCGGCGCGAGGTCCGCATCGGCTGGCGGCTCGGGGACGTGCTCGCGCCGCGGCGCCGGCGGGCCGCCCGCGGGAGAATCGAGGTCCGGCGCGGCGGCCCTGGCGAGCGAGCCGGCGCCCGGCATCGCCTCGTGGCGGGCCTCGAACGCCAGGCGCGGGAAGCTGACAACAGTGCTGTCGGCCCCGCTGCGGGCAGCCTCCTTCACCGCATCGGTCAGAGACGCAGTCTGGGTGGCGGCGGCCTTCACCGCGTCCGTCAGCGACTTGCTCATGGCTCCCTCCATGTGGCGGGGTCAGACCCCTCGCGACCAACCTCACGTTCCCCTTCGACCGCAGAGGCGAGGGGTCTGACCCCGGTTGGAGAGGTCTGACCCGGTTGGAGAGGTCTGACCCGTCGCCCTACCCCGGCCGGGGCTCTCCGAACTTCTCCAGCAGCAGATCGAAGGCCGTGGTGCCCAGGGCCTGCACCGTCGTGTTCATCTCCGTCGCCAGCCGGCGGATGGCGGCGGCCACGTCCTGGTCCACGTAGATGACAATCCCCTTGCGCCCTGCCCGCGTGGTCGGCGGGTTGCGCTTGCGGCCTGCCACCTCCTTCATGGCCTGGGTGAGGGACGGCTCCGGCGCCGGCTCGGCGGCTCCGTTGCCGACACGAACGTGGCCGGTGGCGACCGCCTTGATCGCGTCGGTCAGCGAGAGCTTCTCCAGACCCACGTCAGCCGTCCGTGCCTTCGCTGTCGCGCGCCCAGAGCGCTTCGAGGAGCGCGGTGACTTCCTTGGCTGCCGTGCCATTCCTGTCCGTCTCCGTAACGCCGCGACCGTTTCTGAGCCCCATGGCGTAGGCCGGCAGCTCGCTCAAGCGCTCGGGCATGACCTCCAGCTCGTGGCGCTCCGCATAACGCATGACCTCCTTGACGGCCGCGTCCCTGTTGCGGCCCGAGGGCACGGCGTTCATCACCGTCACCGTCTTGGGCCTCGCCTTGGCGAAGTCGACGACGCGCACGCAGTCCTCCAGCGCCTGCAGGTCGAGGATGGAGGACTTGACGGGGATCACCGCCAGGGTCGCCGGCCCCAGCGCCGCCGCGATGGCCTTGTCGAGCTTGGGGGGCGTGTCGATCAGCACCAGGTCGGCGCCGAGCTTCCTGGCGATGCGCAGCATCTCCGGGAGCTTGGTGTAGGGGCCGGCGGCGATGCTCGGGTCATCCTTGCTGCCCGTGGTTCGCTGCCGGATGGCGTGCCAGCGCTCGGCCGACTGCTGGGGATCGAGGTCGATCACCAGCACCTTCAGGTCCTGGGCGGCGGCGATGGCCAGATGCAGGGCCAGCGTGGTCTTCCCGCTCCCGCCCTTCTGGCTGACGATGCTCCACACTTTCATGGGCCGGGTCCTCGGCTCTCGTGTGCTAGCACCCTTGCGCTAGCAACTCGCGAGTTGAGTTGGTAGCACAAGCCTAAGCGTAAAGAAAGCGTTAACTTCGGCGTACGGCTTGTTCTGGGGATATCCATGGCGGGATGCCGGGATGCAAGCGGGTGCTAGCACATGCGCCTTGGACCGTGGTGCCCGCGCCAACACCTCCAACCTCGCGGCGGCCGGACCGCCCGAGGGTGGATGCGAGGAGAGGCAGGGCGTCCAGGCTCGCGCCCGGCGGCCATGACCAGGAATCCGGTGCTGGGCACGAAGGACGCCCTACCCGGCAGCCTCCGACGGCCGCTCGACGCTTGGCCGGCCTGGCCACCATGCCGTGCGGGGTATCGGAGACTGGCTTCGCCGCAATCCGCACCCCCTTGTCCTCGAGCGTGCGTCGAGGGAATCCGCGGGTCCTTCCCCGCCAAGTCCGAGGTCGGAGCTCCGAGGCACCGGCGCTCGGAAGGTCTGTCCGCCATGCCGGGCAAGGTGTCGAACGCGGCCCTCGGCTCCTGTCAGAGAGGCGGTCCCAGGTCACCGCCGGTCTCATCTCCGAGGCGCGCGCATGACAGCACATCGCGCCGCGGCGGTCACCATTAATCCGGATACATCGTGAAGCGCGATTCACTGTCCCCGGTGTGTGAACCTTGGGGCTAACCAGCTCAGGAAGTGAGCGTCGGTCGGCGAAAAAATCACCCCAATGGAGTCAGCGATCAGGTTTCAGCGGTATTGAAACCTGTTCCCTGAAACCTGGCATCTGTCAGGGCCACACCTGCACGTAGGCCGAGCGGGCGCGCTCCGAGTCGCCGCCGAAGTGGGCGTCGTACTCCTGGATCAGCGTCTTGAGATGGTCCGAGGCCATGAACCGGCGAAGCACCTCCTCGCTCGCGAACTCGTACACGGCCATGTACTCGAGCTTGTCGTCGCCCAGGATCTGCTTGTAGCGCCGGGCGCTGACGGCGCCGTTGTACTGCAGCACCTGCGGCACATGCTCCTCATTGTACCACGCGTTGAACGCGGCCTCCTTGTCCTTGGCGATGCTGGCGCGGACGATGAAGATGGTAACGGCCATGGCGCGTGCTCCTCCATTGGGACGGATGGGCCCAGTCTACACCGGCCCGCGGCGCCGAAAACGTAGGGTGCAATGCTGCGAAGCGGCATTGCACCGATACCCCCTGCCGGTCGCCTCTCCCATCCGTTAGGAGGCCCCGCACCAGCATCACCTACCGACCGGCCAGGGCACCCGGCGCCCACACCCGCCCCACCCACGCCACCACCTGCAAGCAGCACTACGCTTTTCGCGCAATTGGCGCTATGCTGGGCGACGTGAGAGGAGGCCCGACCATGACGACGGAGCATCCGCGCATTGTGCTCGATCCCAAGATCCTGGCCGGCAAGCCGGTGATCCGCGGCACGAGGCTCTCGGTCGAGTTCATCATCGGCCTGATGGCCGACGGCTGGAGCGAGGTCGACATCCTGGCCAACTATCCCGGTGCCACGCACGAGGACATCATTGCCTGCCTAGCCTACGCTCGCGACACCTTGAGTTCGGAAAGGGTATTTCCGAGCGCGGCGTGAGATGCGGTTCCTCGCCAACGAGAATTTTGCTGGCGCCGCTGTTCAAACCCTGAGAGCCAGCCAGGCTTGGAGGCTCCCATTAGTTTGGAGGGCTCGCCCTTGGCAATGAAGGCCGTATCGCGGAAGATGACCTCATTGATTGAGGCTGACCTTCTCGTCCTCGGCCATTATCCAGGCTTCGGGGTTGCGCTGGGGGAGGGCGTGTCTTTGCGGGCTGCTGTTCGGTTGTTGGTTGCGTTGTGCTGCGTCATCGCTGGCACCGCGGCAGCGCGGGCGGAGAAGCGCGTTGCGCTGATCGTCGGCAATTCGAGCTACGCCCACATCGCCGGTCTCCCCAATGTGCCGAACGATGCCAAGGCCATGGGCGCGCTGTTCAAGGCTGCCAACTTCGATGCCATCGACATTCTGATCAATCTCGACGGTGGCCAGCTGCGCTGGGCGCTCAAGGCGTTCGCCGGCAGGACCGCGGATGCCGACGTGGCGGTGCTCTACTATGCCGGGCACGGCATCGAGGTGGGCCAGACCAACTACCTGATCCCCGTGGATGCGCGCCTCGCCACCGATTTCGACGTCGAGGACGAGACGGTGCCGCTCGACCGGGTGCTGCAGGCGATGGAGCCGGTGAAGCGCCTCAGGCTCGTGATCCTCGACGCCTGCCGCGAGAACCCGTTCCTCAAGTCCATGAAGCGCACGGTTGCCACCCGCTCCGTCGGCCGCGGCCTCTCCCGCGTGGAGCCCACCACCGCCAACACGCTGATCGCCTTCGCCACCAAGCCCAACGCCGTCGCCGAGGACGGCACCGGGCCGAACAGCCCGTTCACCGCCGGCCTGGTGAAGCATCTCCTGACGCCCGGCCTCGACCTGCGCATCGCCCTCGGCAAGGTCCGCGACGAGGTGATGGCGAGCACGGGCGGCAGGCAGGAGCCCTACGTCACCAGCTCCCTCGGCGGCGGCATTGTCTCCATCGTCCCCGGCCCGCAAATTGCGGCCCCGCCGACCACCGCTCCGCGGCCGGGCGAGGCCGCCGAGGCCTGGGCCGCCGTCAAGGACACCACCAGCATCGCTCAGCTGGAGGTCATCGCGACGCGCTATAAGGGCACGGTCTACGCCAATCTAGCCAGCGCCCGGATCGAAGAGTTGAAGAAACAACGAACTGTCCCGACGGTGCCACCCGCGCAGGGGCCTGAAGCGACGGTGGGCGCATTTTCGCCTTCGCGGGCTGCAAGGCCGCTTACCAACGCCGAGGAGCGTGCCCTGAAGCCAAAGGACAGCTTCAGGGAGTGCAAAGCCTGCCCTGAAATGGTGGTTGTGCCGGTAGGCGAGTTCCTGATGGGCACGTCGCCAGCTGACATCGTGGGAATACCACCAGACGACTCGATGAATGTGGCGAAGAAGATCATTCCGAATTTCGACTTCAGCGGCTTCTTCACGCCTGAGCAACCACAGCACAGAGTTAGAATCGCTAGACCATTCGCGGTGGGCAAATTTGAAGTGACGTTTGCTGAGTGGGACGCATGCGTGGAGGGCGACGGCTGCGCGAGCAACCGGGCTCCCAATGACTTTGGCATGGGCAAGGGCCGGCGGCCCGTCATCAATGTTTCGTGGGACGACGCGAAAGACTACCTTGCTTGGTTATCTCAGAAGACGGGAAAGGCATATAGGTTGCTCACGGAGGCGGAATGGGAATACGCAGCGCGAGCGGGAACGACCACCAATTATGCCTTCGGCGACAAGATCACCAAGTACCAGGCGCAGTTCTCCGAAGGCACACCGTTTAGCGCGGGCATGACCGCCGAAGTCGGTTCTTTCCCGGCCAACAGGTTTCGCCTTCACGACATGCACGGCAATGTGGAGGAATGGGTGGAAGAT
>DATMZP010000666.1:0-3738 GCA_035573595.1 Hyphomicrobiaceae bacterium | reverse complement strand
CCTTCTACCAGCGCTACGTCGCCGGGTGCAGCGTTGGCGAGCGGCGAATTCGGCATCTGCTTGGCCAGACGCAGCAGCTCGTCGCAAATCGCCTTCGCTGTCGTAACGATGCCGTTCGACACGGAGGCCGCGATCCACGATCCGCCCTCGACAGGCGATTGCGGCAGGGTCGAGTCTCCGAGCCGGATGCTGATGCCATCGAGCGGTAAGCCCAACATGTCGGCTGCGACCTGCGCCATAATGGTGTAAGTGCCGGTGCCGATGTCCGAAGTCGCGCATGCCACTTCCGCGTGGCCGTTGGCGGAGAGCGCGATGCGCACCGTGATCGGCATCTGCAGCGCCTCCCAGACGCCGGTCGCCATGCCCCACCCCACCAGCTCCTTGCCGTCGCGCATCGAGCGCGGCTCCGGCTTGCGCCTGGCCCAGCCGAACGCCTCCGCGCCGCGGCGGTAGCACTCGCGCAGGGCCTTGCTGCTGTAGGGCTGGCCGGTGTTCTGGTCGATGTCGGAGTAGCAGCGCAGGCGCAGCTCGACGGGATCGAGCTTGAGCGCGACCGCAAGCTCGTCCATCGCGCTTTCGAGCGCGTAGACGCCGGTGGCGGCGCTCGGCGCGCGCATGTCGCACGAGGTGGGCCGGTCGAGCTTTGCCAGCTTGTGCGTGTACCTGGCGTTGGGGCTCTTGTAGAGGAGCCCGGACCAGCCGGTCTCCTGCCGGTGGAAGTCCTCGTATTGCGATGTCACCGTGACGGCGTCGTGAATCATCGCATTCAGCGTGCCATCGGCGTTTGCGCCCAGGGCTATGCGCTGAATCATGCCGGGCCGGTAGCCGAGCGCGTACATCTGGTGGCGCGTCAGCACGACGCGCACGGAGCGCTGCAGCGCGCGCGCGGCGAGCGCGGCCAGCAGCATCTGGAACTGCGGGCGCAGCCCGGAGCCGAACCCGCCCCCCATGTAGGGCGACATGACGCGAACGTCCTCCGCCGGCATCCCGAGCACGCTGCAGACATAGCGCTGCACGTTCTGCACACCCTGTGTCTTGTCGAAGATGGTGAGCTTGCCGCCCGGCTCGAAGGACGCCGTGGAGGCGTACGGCTCCATCGGGTTGTGATACTCGATCGGGACGTAATACTCGCCCTCGTGGCGTACGGCGGCGGCTGCGAAGGCGGCCTCGGCCGAGCCGCGCGGCTTCGGCGGGAAGAACGGAGCCTCCGCCGGGCTTGCCGGTGCGCCCAACGCGACGGCCCGGCCTTGCTGGCTGTGAAGGTCCGTGACGTGCGCCTCCTCATCGTAGTCCACGCGGACCAGCGAAGCGGCAAAGCGCGCGGTCTCCCACTCCTCGGCTACCACCAGCGCGATCGGCTGGCCGCTGAACCTGATCCGGTCGTCGTAGAGGGGCCGGAACGGCGAGCCCTCGGGCGCCACGTCGTCCTTGTAGGCGCTGTCCGCATCCGCCATGTGGGGCCGGTTCTGGTGGGTGAGGACGTCGATCACGCCGGGAACCTGCCGGGCCGCGTCGGTATCGATCTGCGTAACGCGCCCCTTGGCGATATCGGAGGTCACCAGGTAGCCGTAGGCGAGGCCGGGGCCGAGCGCGAGGCCCGGCCGGTTGTACTCGGCGGCGTACCTGGCCGCCCCCGTGACCTTGGCGCGGCCGTCGATGCGGGACGTCGGGGTACCGATGTGGGGTGTCATGGCTGTACTCGCACGCTGGGTCTGGGCCGCGGCCGTTGCCGGGCGTTGAGGGTCCTGCGGGTCGACGAGACCTCCGAGGCCGGTGGCCCCGGCGGCGGCTGCGCCGCCCAGGACGCCGCGGCGGCTGATCTCTCTCGCCATGGCCCGCTCAGGCGATCTTCTTGCTGGACTGCGACTGCGGCGTGCCACTCGCCGCCTGGGTGAGCGCCCGCACGATGGCGCGACGCGCCAGGTCGATCTTGAAGGTGTTGTGCGCGTAGCCCTTGGCGCCGCTCAGCACCGTGTCGGCGGCGTGTGCGAACGCCGCTTCGCCCGGCGGCCGCCCGGCCAGCGCCGCCTCGGCCGCAGTATCGCGCCAGGGCTTGGGCGCGACGCCGCCGAGGCCGAGGCGGGCCTCCTTGATGACGCCGCCGTCCAGCTCCAGAGCCGCGGCCACCGACACCAGGGCGAAGGCATAGGAGAGGCGGTCGCGGATCTTGAGATACGTATAGTTCGCCGGGAAGCCGCGCGCCGGCAGCTCCACCGCCGTGATCATCTCATCCGGGGCCAGGTTGGTGTCGCGCTCCGGCTCGTCTGCGGGCAGGCGATGGAAATCGGCAAACGCGATCGCGCGCTCTCCCTTCGGCCCCGTCACGTGCACCTTGGCGTCCAGCACCGCCATGGCCACGCACATGTCGGAGGGATGCACGGCGATGCAGGCGTCGCTGGTGCCCAGGATCGCGTGCATGCGGTTGAGCCCGTCGATGGCCGAGCAACCGCTGCCGGGCGCGCGCTTGTTGCAGGGCGTGGCGGTATCGTAGAAGTAGTAGCAACGCGTGCGCTGCAGGAGGTTGCCGCCGGTCGAGGCCATGTTGCGCAACTGCTGCGACGCGCCGGCCAGAATCGCGCTCGACAGGATCGGATAGCGCTTCTCGACCAGCGGGTGCCAGGCAAGGTCGCTGTTGGGCACCAGGGCGCCGATGCGCAGGCCGCCGTCCCGCGTCTCTGTCACCTCCTTGAGCGGCAGCCGGCTGATGTCGATCAGCTTCGTCGGCCGCTCCACGTCCTCCTTCATGAGGTCCAGCAGGTTGGTGCCGCCGGCGATGAATTTGGCGCCCGGCTCGGCCGCCATCTGGCGCACCGCATCGCCCACATCGGCCGGCCGCGCATACTCGAAGTTGATCATGACCGCTCCATCGCCTGCTGGATCGCCGCAACGATGCCTGGATAGGCGCCGCAGCGGCAGAGGTTGCCGCTCATCAGCTCGCGAATCTCGTCGCCCGTCCTGGCCCTGCCCTCGCCGATCAGGCCGACGCCGGAGCAGAGCTGCCCCGAGGTGCAGTAGCCGCACTGGAATGCGTCGTGGTCGATGAAGGCCTGTTGCAGCGGGTGCAGGGTGCCGTTCTTCGCCAGCCCCTCGACGGTGGTGACGGTTGCGCCCTCCTGCATGACCGCCAGCGCCAGACACGAGACGATGCGTCGGCCGTTCACCAGCACCGTGCAGGCGCCGCACTGACCGTGGTCGCAGCCCTTCTTGCTGCCGGTCAGGTCGAGATGGTCGCGCAGCGCGTCGAGCAGTGTCGTCCACGGCGCCACCTCGATCCGCGTGGCGATGCCGTTGACGGTGAGGGTGATGGGCATCTTGCCCGGCGCGGCAACGGCCGTACCATTCGGCCTTGCGCCTGCGCCCATCTGCGCCATGTCGGTATCTCCGTCGATGTGGGTGCTCACGATCCGCAGGAGCACGCGAAACGCGCGCCCTTGGCCAGTACGGGCCCCAATATGGACAGTGCTTCCCCCCGGGCACATCGGGGACAACCCTGAAAGACCGCCCCGGTTCTCTGCTAGCCGGCCCGTTTTATTCGCCGCCGGGGTGCGCCAGCCTCGCCCGCTCGAGGCTGAACAGGCGCGTGTCGTGCGGTGTCGCTCCATGCATGGCGAGGTCGGCCAGGATCTCGCCGATGCCGGAGCAGAACTTGTAGCCGTGGCCGGAGAAGCCGGCGGCGACGGCCACGTTGCCGTGGCCGGGCAGGAGGTCGACGATGAAGTGCTCGTCCGGCGAGTTCAC
>DATMZP010000665.1:0-2645 GCA_035573595.1 Hyphomicrobiaceae bacterium | reverse complement strand
CAGCCCGTTCCCCCGCCCCCCTACCACCCGTCGCCATTTGCCGGTAGAACACCGGCGGCCCAAGCCCCTCCCGGGAGCAGCGCGATGAACGACCAGCCGACCGCCACCCGCCTCGAGAGCGACTCCATGGGCGAGATCGCCGTGCCGGCGGATCGCTACTGGGGCGCCCAGACCCAGCGCTCCCTGCAGAACTTCCGCATCGGCGGCGAGCGCATGCCCGTGCCGCTCACCCGCGCCCTCGGCCTGGTGAAGCAGGCGGCGGCCGAGACCAACATGAAGCTCGGCGTGCTCGATCGGAAGCTCGGCGAGGCCATCGCCAAGGCCGCCGCCGAGGTCGTGGCCGGCACGCTCGACGATCACTTCCCCCTGGTGGTCTGGCAGACCGGCTCCGGCACCCAGTCCAACATGAACGCCAACGAGGTGATCGCCGGCCGCGCCAACGAGCTGCTGGCCGGCAAGCGCGGCGGCAAGTCGCCCGTCCACCCCAACGACCACGTCAATATGGGGCAGTCCTCCAACGACAGCTTCCCCTCGGCCATGCATATCGCCGCCGGCGAGCAGGCCGCCCGCGCCGTGATCCCCGCCCTGAAGCACCTGCAGCAGGCGCTGGCCGCCAAGGCCGCCGCCTTCGCCGACATCATCAAGATCGGCCGCACCCACCTGCAGGATGCCACGCCCGTCACCCTCGGCCAGGAGTTCTCGGGCTACGCCGCGCAGATCGAGCTGGGCGTGGCGCGCGTCGAGGCCTGCCTGCCCCGCATCTGGCCGCTGGCCCAGGGCGGCACCGCCGTCGGCACCGGCCTCAATGCCCACCCCGGCTTCGCCCTGGAGTTCGCGTCCCAGGTGGCCCGCCTCACCGGCCTGCCCTTCGTCACGGCGGCCAACAAGTTCGAGGCCCTGGCCTCGCACGACGCCATCATCGAGCTGTCCGGCGCCTACAACGTGCTGGCGGCCTCGCTGCTGAAGATCGCCAACGACATCCGGCTGCTGGGCTCCGGCCCGCGCTCCGGCCTCGGCGAGCTGCACCTGCCGGAGAACGAGCCTGGCTCCTCCATCATGCCGGGCAAGGTGAACCCCACCCAGGCCGAGGCCCTCACCATGGTGGCGACACAGGTGATGGGCAACCACGTCACCGTCACCGTCGCCGGCAGCCAGGGCCATTTCGAGCTCAACGTCTTCAAGCCGGTGATGATCTACGACCTCCTGCAATCCGGCCGCCTGATCGCCGACGCCTGCGTCAGCTTCACCGACAACTGCGTGGTCGGCATCGAGCCCAACCGGGCCCGCATCAAGCAGCTGCTGGAGGGCTCGCTGATGCTGGTCACCGCCCTCAACCCCCACATCGGCTACGACAAGGCCGCCAAGGTCGCCAAGAAGGCCCACGCCGAGGGCACCAGCCTGAAGGAGGCCGCCATCGCCTTGGGCTTCCTAACGGCCGAGGAATTCGATAAGTTCGTCCGACCCGAAGAGATGATCGGGCCGCGCAAGTAACGAGAAACTTTTCCTGCGTCGATGGGTTGAAAGTCCGTGCCACAGGTGAATGACCTCGTCCTGGACGAGGCAGGGACAGCGCGCCCTGCCGATGCGCCGCACAAGCGCCGCAAGCACTCCGTGCTGATCGCCGGCCACCGCACCAGCCTGTCGATCGAGGCCGCGTTCTGGGAGAAGCTGAAGGCCATCGCCGCCCGCCGCCGCATCTCCCTCAACAAGCTGATCGAGGAGATCGACCGCAACCGCAGCGCCGAGGCCAAATCCGCCAACCTCTCCAGCACCATCCGCGTCTTCATCCTGGAACACCTGACCGGCCTGCGCTGAGCAGACTCGCAGCGGATATTCCCCGCCCCTTGTGGGCGGGGATCAAAGGGGCGGGGTCCGCGCGCGGCAGCGCGCAACAAACATCCGAGCGCCGCGCGAAACCAAGATTCCCTTTGACTCCCAGGAAGAATGTTCTTACTATGTTCTTGCCGCTCCCAGCCCGCTGGAAACGGTCCGATGGAGCCGAAAGCCCCACGGTCGCTCTTTGACATCGTGTATCCGACGGCCCAAACGGCAGCCGACCGCCGCAGACCCTGCTCGCCCCGACGAGCCGCCCCGTTAACTTCCTTTACATGGGGTTGTTCCTCGGAATCGAAAAAACATAGGTCGCAATTCCTGACCCATGCGTAACTTTGTTTTGCTCGCCGCGGCGCTTTGCGCGGGGCCAAGCCCCGCTGGACATGGGGTCCATCGCTCCTATTCAGCCGGCCCTCCGATTCGAGCCCCCGCGTCCCCTCCCGTGTCACCCCGACGAAAGTCGGGGTCCATATTCCAGAGGCCTGTGCTTATAGGCCCCGGCTTTCGCCGGGGTGACAGCGAGATTTCTTCCGCTGGATGCGGGTGCATTCCCCGCTGGACATGGGGTCGATCGCTCCGATTCGATTCACCGCAGAGACACAGAGGCGCAGAGAGACCGCGTCGGACAGAACCGCCCCGCTCCCTATTCTCCTCTGCGTCTCTGCGGTGAATCTTCCGAGCCCACGAGCGCATTCCCCGCTGGACATGGGGTCCATCCTTCACTTTCCATGATCCCGCAAAAAACCATCGGAGACCCGCCCATGCTCGACCTGCGCCCCAACTGCGAATGCTGCGACAAGGACCTGCCGCCC
>DATMZP010000664.1:0-7176 GCA_035573595.1 Hyphomicrobiaceae bacterium | reverse complement strand
TCCTCGTCCCACACCTTGTGCTTCTCCCATTCCGCGGCTGGCGGCGTGGCGAAGCCCTTCTGCGACACGAACCACTTCTCGTACACGGGCTTGGAATGCACCCACTTGAGGAAGTCCTTGGACGCCTTTTCGTTCTTGGAGTACTTCGGCAGCGCGTGCGAGAAGTAGGTGTGCATCGAGAACTGCCCGGCCGGGCCCTTTGGCAGGGCCGCATGCAGGATGTCCGTATTCAGCTTTGCGCCCTTCTCGGTGATGTACTTGTCCGGGTTGCGCAGCGACTCGATGTAGATCGAGGCGCCGTTGAGCGTCGCCGAGATGGTCTGCGACAGGAACGCCCGGTTGTTGTTGGTGTCGTCCCAGGCAAGGCCACCCTCATCGTGCGCTTCCTTCCAGAAGGCGGTCATGAAGGCGACGGAGTCGACGGTCTCCTTGGTATTGATGGCCACGGTGCGGCCGTCCGCTTCCACCTCCTTGCCGCCCCACGACCAGAGGTAGGGATAGGCGAATGTCGGCGCGTCGCCGAAGGTGTGGCCCAGCGTCTGCCCGATCGGCCGGCCCTTGGCTTTGAGCTTCTTGCCGACCTCCCGATACGCCTCCCATGTCTCCGGGAAGGAGTTGGCGCCCGCCTCCTCGAACCAGGATTTGCGGTAGGCGATCATGGCACCGATGATGGCCCATGGCATCGACAGCCATTTCTGCCCGTTGTTGGAATTGGCGCGCACCAGGGGGTAGTAGCCACCCTCGGCCTTGCCCGTTGCCTCGGCGATGTCCGACAGGTCCACCAGGCTGTCGGCATAGAGCTGCGGGTGGTTGTTGTTGAGCATGATCAGGTCGGGACCTGCGCCCGACTGGATCGCCGAGGTGATGCGCGGCTGCAGGTCGTTGGCGTTGACGGTCTCGAAGGTGATCTTCATGCCCAAGGCCTTCTCCGCCTCGGGCAGCATCTCCTTGCGCAGCAGCTGGTCGGATGCCGGGACAAAGTCGTTCCATCTGAGCCAGTGAACGGTGGCGCCCTGCGCATAGGCGGGCGCGGTGCGGCTCGCGAGGATGCCGGCCATGCCCATGGCCTTCGCAGCCACCACTCCGGGGCCCGAGACTTGCAGGAATTTTCGGCGCGAAATGCGAGCCATATTGCATCCTCCCAGATTGCCCGCGTTCGAAGCGAGCTTGCTGTCAACTGTAGGCTCGACGACCGATCGACGCAAGGCGCAGGCTGACAGGCGCGGGCGGCGCCGCTTGCATGAGATCGACGCCGGTCGGGAGCAGCCTCGGGTCAGTGAACGGAAATGTCCGAGCCGGACGGCACCTCGCCGCTCAAGTCCGCCCGGCCTTCACCCGCACCCCTGGCGCGGTGCGCTCCCAGAGGACATCGCGGCGGAAGCGGTAGAGGCGGGCGGGGCGGCCGCCGGTGCGCAGACGGTGCTCGCCGGTGGGCTCGACGAGGCCGCCGCCCTCGACCATGCGGCGGAAGTTCTGCTTGTGGAGATGCGGGCCGAGCACCGCCTCGACCGTCCGCTGCAGCTCGAACAGGGTGAACTCGTCCGGCATCAGCTCGAACACGACGGGGCGGCACTTCACCGCGCGCCGCAGCTCGCCGACAGCGCGCGCCAGCACCCGGGCATGGTCGCCCAGCAGCTGGGGCACCGGCCGCGGCAGGGGCGGTGCCGTGGTGCCGTCCGCGGCAACCGGTCCGATGAGGCCGGCCTCCTGCAGCAGCTCGTAGCGGTCGAGCACCCTCTCCTCGTCCCAGCCGGCGCCCGCGACCCCGAATGCCAGCCGGATGCGCTGGCGGCGGTCCCCCGGCGACGGCGTGGCGCACGGCGGGCCAGCCTCCGCGGCCCACGCCTCCAGGCGGCCCAGAAGGTCGGCGAGGCAGTCCGGCCGGCCGTGCCGCCAGTCCTCCCAGGGAAAAAAGTTGTACCAGCTGCGCCAGCTGGCCTGGGTGCGGTCGCTGCACTGGCGAGGCCCCACCAGCGCCAGGTAGCTCACCGCAACGGTAGGCTGGGCCGGCTCGGCGTCGGCACCCTCGGCCGCGGCGCCGAGCTGCTGCAGGAAGCCGACCTCCACGCCGATCTGGGCACGCGTCCAGGCCCCCACGCCGCCCTCCAGGGTACCGTGCGAGCGAGGGCAGAACGGCCCGCAGGGCAGCGATTCCTCGCGGGCGCCCTGGGCGGGCACGACCGCGACCACCGGCTCGCCGGCGCGCACGGCCAGAATGGCGGCGGCAACCGCCACGGCCACGGCGTCACCGGGCTGGGGCGCCCGCGCCGGGGCGCGCGGCGGAGGGCTAGGGATCAGCGCGGCGGTCTTGTAGCGCACTGGGGTGTTCATCCAAGCCTCTGACAGCTCTTGGAAATCATCGGTTGGCTAACGTCCGATCATGGCAATTTTCTGCCCTGCGGTTGTGCAGGGGGCTGCCAATGCACGCGAGCCGCACTTACGCCGGACGCGCCGCGGGGCGTCCGGACGAGCGGGGCGGTGCTAGGACCGATGCAGCAGGGACAGGTCTGCCGGCAGGGAGAAGGGGATCGCCTCGTTGACGACCTCGCCGCGGCCGATGGCCTCCACCGCCGCCTGCATGCGGCCGGCGCGGCCCAAGGCGGCATCCCCCAGCCGGATCATCAGGCGGTTGGGGAAGGCCGTGGGCGAGGCCTCGCGCAGGGACCGCGCGACAAGAACCTCGGGCACCTCGGGATTCAGCGTGCACAGCATGATGAAGGCCGCCGCGGTGGAGCGGCTGATGCCGGCCCAGCAGTGGATGACCATCGGCCCCGTGCGGTCCCAGGCCGCCGCGAAGTCGATCAACTGCGCGACATGCTCGGCATCGGGGGCGATGTAGCCGTCGATCGGCTCCGCAATGTCGTGGATGAGCAGGCGGATATGGTTCACCGCCTTGATGGAGACCGGGGTCTCGACCCGCGTTTCGCCGGGCAGGCAGGTGACGAGGTGAGAGGCCTCGCAAGTCGCCACCACGTGCGGCACCGCGCGGAGCGGGCAAACAAAAATACGGCCCGGCGAGCCGGGAAGCGGTGAGACGAGATCGTGCATGATTTTCCCGAGTATGCCTGAAACCGGCCACCCCGTCTATGCGCGTCCATCCCCAGCGGCGGCGTAAGCCCCAAAATTCGCGTGTCCCAAGTAAATCTCCCCTTTCTTCTTGCAGAAATGGAATAGATCTATCGTCTGGCTCGGAATTTCTCTCACTTCTCACAGGCCGTACTTGGCACATCCAGCTCAAATCCGGCTCAAAATCAAGCTCAAATCCAACCCAAGTCTCGCCTGAACTGGGGATGCCTCGAAACGGTCCGTGCTCCCATTTCAGCGCCCGTGGCCGGGGCCGCCGACAACGAGAGCGATCCCCCGCCGAGCCGCACCGGCAGTTTACGCGTGCCGATGCGGCCTTGCCCTTCTTCCACAAGCGTGCGGGAGACCGATGCAGCAGATGTCCACTCATCGCGATCCGATGCCGAGCGTCGTCCGCGTCGGACTCGTCGTGTCCGCCGTCGTCGCGATCTACGCTCTCGCGGTTGTGCTTCTCGTGTCGCCGTAATCCCGCAGCCGGCGCACGGGAGCACGGGGTCGGATTCCTCGGGGGCGAGGGATCTGACCCCATCTCATTTCCAAAGCAGAGCCAGCCCACGGAAAGAGCGATCCGCCCCAATGCTTGGCCTGCGAGGCGATCGATGAGCGCCAGCTGGGCGGGCTCAGTCTCGCTCGGTCCCCGCAACTGCCCGTTGCACGGGCAAATCGTGCCACCGCTCTCCGCAGGGTGTGCGTTCATCAAGGCGTCCGGGCCTGCGGGCAAGGTGTCGCTTGGCTTTGGCGTGTCCCACCGCATAGACTGCCCCAAAACACCAAGCTCAACCGGGAGAAATAGCCCAATGCGATATCTATCTACTCAACGGGCGCTTGTTGGCGGCGCGATAGCCGCGGCGGCGCTCTGGCTCGCCCCTCAGCCGGCCGCCGCGCAGGAGCTGAAGATCGGCTACAGCATGGCCATGACCGGCGGGCTCGGGCCGAACGGCAAGTCGGCGCTGCTCGCCCAGAAGATCTGGGAGGAGGACGTGAACGCCAAGGGCGGCCTCCTCGGGCGCCCGGTCAAGCTTGTCTACTACGACGACCAGAGCAATCCCTCCACGGTGCCCGGCATCTACACGAAGCTGCTCGACGTGGACAAGGTGGACCTCGTGGTGGGCGGCTACGCCACCGCCATGCTGGCACCGGCCATGCCTGTCATGATGCAGAGGAAGAAGCTGTTCATCGGGCTGCTGGGCCTGGCGGTCAACAGCGAGTTTAACTACCCCAACTACTTCGTGATGATTCCGTCGGGGCCGGATCCGAAGCCGGCGTTCACCGAAGGCTTCTTCCAGCTGGCGATGGCGCAGAACCCCAAGCCGACGACCGTGGCGATCGTGGCGGCCGATCAGGAATTCTCGCGCAACGCCTCCGACGGCGCGCGCGAGAATGCCAAGAAGTTTGGGCTCAAGGTCGTTTATGACAAGCGCTACCCGCCGTCGACAACCGACTATGCCCCGATCGTACGTGCGATCCAGGCAACCAACCCTGACGTCGTGGTGGTGTGCTCATATCCGCCCGACTCGGTGGGTATCGTGCGCGCTGTCAACGAGATCGGCTTCAAACCCAAGCTGATCGGCGGCGGCATGGTCGGGCCGCAGAACACGTCCATGAAGGCGTCGCTGGGTCCGCTGCTCAACGGTTTCACCACCTATGATTTCTGGCTGCCCGTTCCCAAGATGGACTTCCCCGGCGTGGCCGACCTCATGAAGAAGTACCAGGCGAGGGCGGCCGCGGAGGGCGTCGATCCGCTGGGCTACTACATGGCGCCCCAGGCCTACGCGCAGATGCAGGTGCTGGAGCAGGCGGTGAAGGCCACCAAGAGCACCGACGACCAGAAGCTCGCCGACTACGTCCGCGCCAACACCTTCGCCACCGTGCTGGGCGACGTGAAGTTCGGCAAGGGCGGCGAGTGGGCGCAGTCGCGCGTGCTGCAGGTCCAGTTCCGCAACATCAAGAACAACGACCCGATGCAGTTCAAGGGCGTGGACACTCAGGTTGTGGTCTCTCCGCCCGAGTACGCCTCGGGCAGTCTGGTCTACCCGTTCGAGAAGGCGCGGTAGCGCGGGAGCTCCCTCTCCCCATGCCCTCGTCCGGCATGGGGAGAGACTATTCGGCGGCGATGCGGCGCGCGGTGCCGTCGGCGGTCACCTCCTGGATCGCCTGGAAGCATTCGAGCTCGGGGTGGCCGAGCGTGGTGGGCTTGTTGTCGCCGGCGCGGGCGTGCGCCTTGCGGAAGGCCTCCGATCGGGTCCAGCCCTCGAAAGCGGCGTAGGACTCCCAGACCGTGTGCGAGGCGTAAAGCACGTGGTCCTCGCGCTCCGGCCCCCGGAGCAGGTGGAAGGCCTTGAAGCCCGGCACCTCGTGCAGATGGCTGCGGCGGCCGAGCCAGACGTCCTCGAAGTCCTGCGTGCGGTCCTTCAGGACCTTGAACCGGTTCATGGCGATGAACATGGGCGTCTCCTTCTCGCGCAAGACTGGTGGGGGAGGGCAATAAGGCAGTAGGGCAGTAAGGCAATAGAGCAATTGGGTGCCTGGTTCTACCTACTGCCGTACTGCCCTACTGCCTCACTGTCCTCTCTTCACACCTCACCTAAACGTGGGGCTTGCAAACATCACAATTGTTGACATAAGTCGTCAAGAATAAGGCTCGGGTGGCGTCGCGGCGGCAGGTTGCGGCGAGGGACGGCGGGGGGTTCCACCTTGACGACAAGACGAGACGATGGAGAGGAGGCTCGGCGGCCTTCGCCGTGTCCGGCCGAGCAGACGCGCCGCGTCAAGGTGAGCGAGCTGCTGGCCGGCGAGCGGGAGGCGATCCTGGAGCACGACGGCCAGGAGTACCGCCTGCGCATCACCGCGAGCGGCAAGCTGATCCTGACCAAGTAGGGGGTCAGACCCGGAGTGTCCGATAGGATACCGTCGGGCGAGCGTGCTTCTCTGTATCCCGGCGGGGCGTTTGTTCGCACTCTTCTCAGGATTTACCCCGAGTGCTTCCGGCCGCGCCAGCTGGCATTCCTGTTTGTCCTGAAAGCGACAGGAAGGAGGCTCGAATGCGCAGACTGCTTCTCGCGCTGGCGTTGACGACGCCGCTGATTGCGCTCGACAGTGCGCCCGCGGCGGCCTGGGGCTGGGGCTACTCCGGATACGGCTACGCGCCCTACTGTCAGCCCTATCGCTCGTACTACTACAGCTACCGGCCCTCCTACGGCTACGCGCCGTACTACGGCGCCTATTGGCGACCGCGATTCTACTCGGGCAGCTATTTCTATCGCCCGTATCGTTCGTGGGGCTGGGGCGGCTACCGCGGCTGGGGCTATCGCAACTGGGGCCACCGCGGCTGGGGCTATCGCGGTTGGGGCCACCGTGGCTGGGGCGGGCGACGCTGGTAGCCCCCGCCGGCGCCGCACAGTCCAGGACCTGCCCCCGCAGCAGACTGCGATCTCGCCAGCCCTCCGAGACGGCCACCGGGCACGACAGAATCGGTGGGCGAACGGAATGGTCCGGTCGCCACCGTCAGTGCCCGGCTCCCAGGCGCTTCAAGGCGTCCTTGCCGGCTGCCAGCACAGCCAAGTCGTCGGGCGCAAGCGACAATGCGCGACGGAAGTCGGCAATGGCCTCCTCGCGCTTGCCCAGCGCCTCGTAGAATGTGGGCACGCGTATCGAGGAAGCGGGCGTTGTTGCGGCGCCTCAGCGTGCTCTTGAGCCGTCGCGCGGCAGCACCGCCGCGATCTCCGCCTCGCTGCAGCCGGCCTCGCGCAGGACCGCCTCGGTGTCGGCGCCGAGGGGCCGCGGGGCGAGGTCTGGCGCGGTCGCCACATCCTCCACGGTCACGGCCTGGCGCAGGGTGCGCTTCACAGGAGTCGCGCCGGCGAAGTTGCAGGCGAAGAAGCCCACGTCGTCGAGATGCGGGTCGCTCAGCAGATCCTGCGGCGAGCGTACCGGGGAATGGGGGATGTCGAGGCGCTGGAAGGTGGCGAGCCATTGCGCGGTGGTGCGGGCGGGCAACGCCTCGGCCAGCATGTCGTAGAGCTCGTCCACGCGGCGGCTGCGCTCGGTGGCGTCGCGGAACCAGGCGAGCTCAGCTACGTCCGGCCGGCCGAT
>DATMZP010000663.1:0-2765 GCA_035573595.1 Hyphomicrobiaceae bacterium | reverse complement strand
CTGTGCGTCCTGTTCCCTTTCGCACTAAGTCTGCAAGTCCAGACGTCCGGACCGCGCTCCGTGCGGCAGACGCGTTCACCGCCCGCTACGGCCCGGACTCGCGCAGCATCCGCCAACCGAAACGCGCCTCATCCATTCCATCGACCTGTGCCGCTCGCTCGAGTTCCGTGCCCCCGCACTTCCACCAACAGCTGCACGTATCTGGCAAGGACCAGCTTCAGTCTCTGATCTCGAACCACACTTGGCGTCACCTCGTCATCGAGATCGCTAGATCGGCCTAGAAGCGTCCGGGATGCGGTCGCAAATTCCCGGAAAGCGACGGGTCTCTCCCCCTGGAGCGCGAGGACGGCGGCACGAAGTCCCCGAATTCCCGCAGTCCCCCAATCGCCGCCACCGGATGCCTTCGCGTTTCGATCAAGCGCGATATCGAGGCGCCGGCGCGCCTGATCCAGGCGCCCAGTAAGAAGCAGGGTAACCGCCCAGTCGACATCTCCGGAAAAGAACCGCTCGAGGAGCTCGGGAGTGTGCCCGCCGCGATCCTTCCGACTAGGCTTGGTCCCCGGGATGCGCCAGGGTGCGCCCGAGTTAGGCACAATTTGGGCACAAGCTCGGTTCTGGCGAAATTCACCGATGGGCAACTGTTTGAAATGAATGGTGGATTGAACCACCGACACCAGGATTTTCAGACCGAGGCCCTGTTTGCTGCAGCTCAGAGCCGGAGCGTCGTGCTTACTTCGTCTCAACCTCCAGGAGCCGCTGAACGCACGCGGCCAGCTCCTCTCGGGTGCATGGGGTGGAAAGCCAGGACGCTTCAGGAACCGTAGGTCTCTGCCCCGAGCCAGTTGCTACGAGTAAGACCTTGGCGGCGGGCCTTTCCGGCATCAACCGCTCCACCAGCGGCGTTCCGTTCATCAGCTGGAGCTCCACGTCGACAAGCAAAAGGTCGATAGGGCCCGAATGCTCCTCGGCGAACCGCATGGCCAGCAGTGGCTGCGGACCCGCATCGAGGACCGTGTAGCCACACGCGCCAAGGGCCGCGAGGGCCAGTTCTCGCACGCCGGGCTCCTTAACCGCCAGGAGCACCGTCCCGCTGCGCCTGGTCTCGCTGGGGCGGGGGGGCGCAACCGCCCCTCGCGGTGGCGCCACAGTCTCCAGGAACTTTGGCCCCTGAGTGCCGACGAACACGCACGCGAACCCATCGGCGTCGAGTCGCCAGACAAGGGCCTGCGTTTCGACGGGCGATCGGCCCGCCGGCCGGAACTGGAGCAGCACCTGACTGCCAAGCGGCAGCCGCTCGTCGACGAGGATTTTTGCCCCGGCAACACTGGTATCTTTGGTCCGACCCTGGAGCTGCCGCGACCCGCTCGAAACGGTGACGAGCCAAGATACTGCCTGGCGAGGGAACCGCCGAGCGTCCTGTTTCCCGTCCCGCACCCTCGCTTGAGTCTGCCGCGTCGCTATGGCCATTTCTCCACGCCTCCGGTCTCCGTCGTGCGCTTCGTGAGTGGCGCGCAGTGTCGCCTGCCGAATGAAATGCCATGGGCACATCGGATGCCACGAAGGAGCGGGAGGTCTAAGGTCGCGTCAGACTGTCGGAATCCCCAATCGAGTCCCGTGCAGGACTTGCGGGACTTCCCTTCCGCGTCACCGGTCGGACGTCGAGGCTGTCTCCGAGAGAGACGGAATTGGCCTGCGTATCGCTCCGGCAACGCCGATCACTAGACAAAGGCTCCCTTTCCGGGTTCGCGAGCGACCGACAGCCATGGCAGCCGGCTTGCACCTCTCTATGAGCGGTGCGGGGCCGCCCGTCTTCCTTCCCTGAACGGGCATCGAGGGCGCGCACGCGCCAGAACAGGATTCGCCCGATGAGAATGGTGATCGCCCTGATCCTCGTGTTCCTGCCCGCTGTGGCCGTCGGACAACCGTCGCAAGGCGTCGTCACCCTGTTGTTGGGCCAGGCCACGCTGACCCGGCGGGCTCCGGTCACGCCTCAGCCGCTCCGCTTCAAGGACGACCTCTTCGAGCACGACCGGATCAACACCGGTGAACGCTCACTGGTGCGAGTACTCCTCGGCGCCAAGGCCCTGGTCACCGTTCGGGAACTGTCGGCCTTCACGATCACCGAGGAGGCCCGCAATCAGACGGTGCGATTGACCTGGGGCAAGCTCGCCGTCAGCGTCGTTCACAGCCGAATGCGCCCCGGTGAGGCGATCGAGATCCGAACCCCGAACGCCATCGCCGCGGTTCGAGGCACTGTGGTGATCGTCGAGGTCCTTCCGCCCACGATCCCCGGTGCAACTCCGAATACGCTCATCACGGTCACCCGTGGCACCGTGGGCGTCACCAGGGCGGACCGGATAGGGAGCGCCGAAGTGGCCGTTCGTGCCGGCCTGGTCTACGACGTGGCGGCGGACCGCCTTCGGGCCCTCGCGCCGGCCGAGACAGCGAGCACCTGGGCCGATCTCCTGGGCGGACCGCAATTCCTGAGCCTGCCCGAAGATTTCAGCCGCGGCCTCTGGCGCGGGGAGCTCGAACGGCTTGCGACGGGTACCTCCGTTCTCCTCGGCACCGATACGCCCACCACTCCCTGGGCGACCGTGCTGGATCAAGCCTTCCGCACTTCTCCGCTGAGCCTCCTTCTTGGCGTGACCGCAAGCGGGTTGAGCGGCGGGGGCGGCACCATCGGGCGCGGCTGTGGCGGAGGAGTTGGTGGTGGGGCCGGCGTGGGGTGTGCCGGGCTGGGTCAGGGCGCTGCGAACGGCAAC
>DATMZP010000662.1:0-3101 GCA_035573595.1 Hyphomicrobiaceae bacterium | reverse complement strand
CACTGGGTCATCCGCCAGCACCCCAAGACCGGGGAGCGCCATCTCGACCGGCTGTGGTGGGGGCTGATCCCGAATTGGATCAAGGAGGCCAGCCCCAGGCACAAGCCCATCAACGCCACGGCGGAGCGGGTGGCCACCGCACCCATGTTCCGCGCCGCCTACGCCAAACGCCGCTGCCTGGTGCCGGTCGATAACTTCTTCGAATGGGCGCGGGCGAAGGGCAAGGGGCCGAAGCAGCCCTACGCGGTCGCCATGCGGAGCGGCGAGCCGTTTGCCCTGGGCGGCATCTGGGAGGGCTGGCGCCACCCGGAGAGAGGGGAGGTGGTGCGCACCTTCTGCATCATCACCACCACCGCCAACGAGATGATCGGCGCCATCCACGACCGCATGCCGGTGATCCTGCCGCCCGAGGCCTGCGACCGGTGGCTGGCGCCGGTCGAGCCCGACCCGCGCGACCTGCTGGTGCCCTATGCCTCCGACCTCATGGCCATGTGGCCGGTCTCGGCGCGGGTCAACAAGGCGGACCAGGACGATGCCGCTATCCTGGAGTGATCCGCGCCGACGCATCCACCTGGGCGGCCAGGTCGCGGTCGATGCCAAGCGCGTTGGCGAGTGCCGACAGGAAGGCGTGCTCCTCGCCGGTATCGGGATCGACGGCGATGCGGGCGGCCGTGTAGACCTGCACGGCCTCCTCCGGGGAGGATACCCCCGATGCCAGCTCGTCCACGTTGGCCGGGTTGGCGATCTCGGCCGCCAGGAACTGCTGTGCGGTCTCGTCGATGCCGGCCTGCCGCAGGCCGCCCACGATCCGCTGCTGCTCATCCACGTCGATGCGCCCATCGGCGGCCGCAGCGGCGATCATGGCGCGGATGCAGCGCCGGGCGGCGTCGTGGCTCATGGCGCCGGTCTCGAAGCCGGAGCCCTCGGGGGCCGGCATCAGGGCCTGCGGCCTGGCCGGTTGACCGGCGGAGAGCGGCGGGCGGCCCTGCTGGTAGTTGTCGTAGGCCTTGTAGGCGAGGCCGCCGATGAGGGCGAGGCCGCCGAGCTTGACGGCCGTGCCGGCCAGCGACCGCCCGGCTCCGGTGCCAAGAATAAGCGCGCCGAGGCCGCCGAGCGCCGTGCCGGCGGCGAGCTGGTTGTTGCCGATCAGCTCCCTGACCCTGGCCACCAGCGCCTCGGGCGACTGGCCGGTCGCCTGGCCGATGGCCTCGCGCGCCTTGTCGGATAGGCCGGCCGCCTTGTCGATCCTGGCCGCGCCCTCGCGTGCGCCGGCCGTGGCCTGGCCCAGCACCTGCTTCAAGATCCCGCCCAGGCCACCGGCGTCGCCCGGGCCGCCTGCGGCTCCACTGGCGTCTCCCCCGGTGCCTCCCATGATGCGCTGTGCCGTCGGCCCGCCGAGCCCGCCTTGCAGAATCTGGCGCAGCAGGTCCTGCAGCTCCCTGGTCACCTCGGGGTTGAATTGCCCCGTCGGTCCGCCTTGCGGGGCCGGCTGCGGCTGCCCGCCGGCGGGGGCCTGCTGCGGCGGCTGCGCCTGCGGCGGCGCGCCGCCGGTCAGAATGGTGCGCAGCAGGTCCTCCAGGCTCATGCCGCCTCCCGGAGGCTGCTGCGTGGACCGGCCGGAGGTCTCTGGGGAGGCCGGGGAATCGCGCTGCTCCGTCCAGCGACCGCCCGGCGTCTGCTGCGGCGCGGTGCTGCGGCCGGGGGCGGCGGCGTCCTGAGTACCGAGCTGGTCGAGCATGTCGCGGAAGACGTTGGGGTCGGCCGGCTGGCCGCGCCGCGCCCCCGGCGGACCGCCGCCGAGAAGGATGTCGAGAATGCTCCGTGCGTCGAACATGGGGGGTCCTCCGTGAGAAAGCACGCGTCTTCCCCCTTCGTGTAAGCAACTCCAGGCCCCAGGGTTCCCAAGCCATAGAGAAGCGACCCTCGGGGGACTGCTACTCAGGACTTAGGCTATAGTGAACGGAGAATCAGCGGCAGTCGGAGGGACTATCAGGAAGACTAGGGAAGAGAGGACCATCCTTGCTCGTTCGGTCCGCCTAATCTTCCATAAGACAGGGGTTCTCTAATATCGACTATAGGGAGTGGGGGGGGTACCTTCGGTGCAGTAATTACCCCCTCTTAAAATCTGACAGAAATTCGGGAGATTTTGGACTCACCTAGTGTCCTTCCAATAGGGCCTTCCGTATCATCAGGGCTTTCTCACTCGTTTGAATTTTCCATTTTCTTAATGCGCTCATTGCTGAACCAATCTCGTTCAGAAAGGGCTGAAGCAAGTAGCTGCGAGCTGATCCTTCCCCACCCGGTCGCAACTCCAAATGCAAACCCAGTTTCTCAATTGCACTGCGAAAATGCTCTATAGCGGCAATCAGCTCTTTGGTGGGTGCTGCTTCTAGTAGTTCCGTAAACTCCTGATGTTGAGGCTTATGCAGGCAGAAGACATCCACTTTGGATTTCAGCACCTCTACGTGATCACGGCAGCGGCCAAGATCGAACACTGTCACCTCTGTAGAGGGAAAGTGATGAAGCATCGCTATAGCCTTGTTCTTTGTCTCATACACAAAGTCTATCGCTTCTTGGGTTTGATTCAGAATGGTTGTGACTAGATCAGCGGCTTTGAGCTTTTCTTCTACCTCATAAACGGGCAGTCTGCGTGGAGGTGTCCCCACTGGGATGGAGCGTACTGGGAGACCAGGTGCCTTAACGACTGCCACGCCGCTATACACTCTTGTCTGTAGCTGAGGCGATCTCCATGGCCTGATGAAAGCTTGCCACCATTGTAGAGAGCGCTCGTATATTACAGGGACCTTTTCCGCTAAGTACGGGAGCGCCGCCCCAAGCGCGAGTAGCAAAAGTGTCGGAGGCGGGATCAGTGCTAGGAGCCATTGCACGGCACCTAGCACGCCCGTAAGTGCTGAAGGCAGCTCGGGTTGAATGCTGTCCAACAGCTTGCCAATGGCCCATTGAGCTGCGGCCCCAATTACGAATGCCGTGGTCCAACGCAATCGCTGCAGTAGTTTCGCACATTGCATCTTTGAAAAGTCCTTCCGCTACTCCTTCAGCCTCACCCCTGGTCCCCCGTCTTTGTCCTTGTCGAGGAAGAC
>DATMZP010000661.1:0-5517 GCA_035573595.1 Hyphomicrobiaceae bacterium | reverse complement strand
GCGTCGCGGGATGACGACTTGTCGAGGCTGTTCAGCGCCATCATCGCGTTGAGAGCCTTGGAATGGTTCGGTCGGAGCGTGAGGAACGTGCGAGCGTTCCGGGTGGATCGTGGCTCGGATTTCACGGCCATCGCCAAGGGGCTGCGGTGATGAGGACCACCTTCGGCGCTGGTACCCGTTCAGGGAGGAGCAGCAAATGACCGGAGACGCCGAGAGCGCGATGCTCGACATGCTGCGCCGCATCCGGGCCTCGCAGGAACGGACGGAGCTGGACGTAGCGGATGTCAAAGTGCGCATGGCCGCGCTCGAGCAGCATCAGGGACAGCTCCTGGCCTTGCTCGGAACGCTCAGTCAGCGGCTGGACCGCTTCGACGAGCGGTCGGGGCGGATCGAGCGCCGGCTCGACCGGGTCGAGGCATGAGGAATACTAGGTTGGGTTAGGCCCGAAGGGCCGTAACCCAACATGGCAGGGTCGGCTGGACCTGTTAGGTTTACGCGCTTCGCGTTGACTCAACGTATCGAACGGCACGAGAGACAAGACGAGAACGTAGGAAGAGCAGTCATGGCAACCAACAAAGTCGGCAAGATTCGCCAGGTCATGGGCGCCGTCGTGGACGTGCAGTTCGAGGACCATCTGCCCGAGATTCTGAACGCGCTGGAGACGAGGAACCAGGGCGGCCGCCTGGTGCTGGAGGTGGCCCAGCACCTGGGCGAGCACTCGGTGCGCACCATCGCCATGGACTCCACGGAGGGCCTCACCCGCGGCCAGGACGTGACCGATACCGGCAACCCCATCGCCGTCCCCGTCGGCGACGAGACGCTGGGCCGCATCATGAACGTGATCGGCGACCCGGTTGACGAGGCTGGCCCCATCAAGACCGCCTCCAAGCGCGCCATCCACCAGCCGGCCCCGTCCTTCATCGAGCAGTCCACCGAGGCGCAGATCCTGGAGACGGGCATCAAGGTCGTGGACCTGCTCGCCCCCTACGCCAAGGGCGGCAAGATCGGCCTGTTCGGTGGCGCCGGCGTCGGCAAGACCGTGCTGATCATGGAGCTGATCAACAACGTCGCCAAGGCGCACGGCGGCTACTCGGTGTTCGCGGGCGTGGGCGAGCGCACGCGCGAGGGCAACGATCTCTATCACGAGATGATCGAGTCCAAGGTCAACGTCGACCCCAAGAAGGCCGGCAGCGCCAAGGGCTCCAAGTGCGCCCTGGTCTACGGCCAGATGAACGAGCCGCCCGGCGCCCGCGCCCGCGTCGGCCTCAGCGGCCTCACCGTGGCCGAGCACTTCCGCGACCAGGGCCAGGACGTGCTGTTCTTCGTCGACAACATCTTCCGCTTCACGCAGGCGGGCTCGGAGGTGTCGGCGTTGCTGGGGCGCATCCCCTCGGCGGTGGGTTACCAGCCGACGCTCTCCACCGACATGGGCGCGCTGCAGGAGCGCATCACCACCACGCAGAAGGGTTCCATCACCTCGGTGCAGGCCATCTACGTGCCGGCCGACGATCTGACGGACCCGGCGCCGGCCACCTCCTTTGCTCACCTCGACGCCACCACGGTGCTGTCGCGCGACATCGCCGCCAAGGGCATCTACCCGGCGGTGGATCCGCTCGATTCCACCTCGCGCATGCTGCAGCCGGGCATCGTCGGCGAGGAGCACTACCAGGTGGCGCGCTCGGTGCAGCAAATCCTGCAGCGCTACAAGGCGCTCCAGGATATCATCGCGATTCTCGGCATGGACGAGCTGTCGGAAGAGGACAAGCTGACGGTTGCGCGTGCACGCAAGATCGAGCGGTTCCTCTCCCAGCCCTTCCACGTCGCCGAGGTGTTCACGGGTTCTGCCGGCAAGCTCGTCGGCTTGGCGGATACCATCAAGGGCTTCAAAGGGTTGTGTGCCGGCGACTACGACCACTTGCCGGAACAGGCGTTCTATATGGTCGGCACTATGGAAGAGGCGGTCGCCAAGGCCGAGCAACTGGCCGAGGCGGCGTAGGCGGAGAGGGAAGCGGCTATGCCAGCAGACGACGCGGGTGCCGAGTTCGGCAGCTGTTGCGACGGTCTCAAGGACGCATTGACGAATACGGAGTTCGAGCCGCTGTTCGCGGTGGATGAGACTGGCGTGCTCTACATGTCGGTCGGGGTCGCGGACGTGGCGGGCGAGGACGAGCCCAACATGGTCGATCACCCCGTTTACTTCTGCCCCTTCTGCGGCACCAAGCTGCAGACCGAGGAGGAGGTCGAGGCCAAGCTGAACGCCCAGGCGGCGTGAGCGGGTGTCAGACCTCCGGGTCTGACACCGTGGCTCCAACGCAGGTTGTGGAAGGGGTCAGACCCGGCGGGTCTGACCCCTGGCTCCGGTGCCGACTTCTGCACGAACGGCTCCAACGCCGGTTGCGTTATGGGTGTCAGGCCCGCAGGGTCTCGCACCGCGAGTAGGTAGCAGGGAAGAATGGGAATGGCAGGCACGTTCAAGTTCGAGCTGGTGACCCCGGAGCGCATGCTGCTGTCGGAGGATGCCGCCCAGGTGGTCGTGCCCGGTGTCGAGGGCGAGTTCACCGTGCTCGCCGGCCACGCGCCGGTTCTCTCCGCTCTGCGCCCCGGCGTGGTCGATGCCCGGCTGGGCGATTCCCGCACTGTCCGTGTGTTCGTGAAGGGCGGCTTCGCCGAGGTCGATGCCGAGCGCCTGATCGTACTGGCCGAGCGCGCCTTCGACATTGGCGCCATCGACGCCGCCGGCATCTCCGCCGAGCTGCAGACGGCCGAGGCCGAGCTCGCCGCCGCAACGACGGATTCCTCCCGCCTCGCCGCCGCCTCCGCCGTGGAGCACCTGCGCGCGCTGCAGCGGTAAGCCGAGAGACATAAGCAATCAGCCAAGTGATCGAATGGAAGCTCGCCAACGCGCCTTGCTAGTTCTTCGTTACGCGGCAAGTCGATGAGGTCTGTTTTTCACTAATGATACTCAGCGGCCCCCCCCACCTTCCGAGTTGAGTCGAATTTTGTGGTGCCGTCCCGATGGTGGTGGGAATTTGGTGAGGGGGTCTCCGGCGGAGTGAGGGTAGCTCGTCAGGCAGCGAGGTCAATCGACTCGGCAAGGGGCCGTGCGATCGACATCCAGCCGTCGACCTTTCTGAGCACGATCTGGCCGGAGGCAAGCAGCGCCCAGAACAGCATCGCTGCCGTCTCGGCCGAGGGCAGCACGGTCTGCGTCTTGATGCGGCGCTTGAACTCCAGATGCAGGCGCTCGATGGCGTTGGTGGTGCGCGCCGATTTCCATTGCTCGACGGGCAGCCGCGTGAACGTGAGGAGCTGGTCGCCGGCCTCCACCAGGCTGGTCGCGACGGCCTCGCATTTGTCGCGCCATTTGCGGATGAAGGCCTTGCGTCGTTTCTCGGCGGCCAGAGGATTATCGGCATAGATCATATCTGCGTAGTCGGCCTTGATCTCCTCGGCGAGCCGCTTCGGCGCATGCGCGAGCAAGTTCCTCAGCTTGTGCACCGTGCAGCGCTGCATGGGAAGATCGGGCCACAGCGAGACGAGCGCCTTCTCCAGGCCGGGCGCGCCGTCGACAATGGCGAGCTCGGGGCGCTCAAGACCGCGCTTCGTCAAGTCGTCGAGAATGCCGCGCCAGGCGGCCTCGCTCTCGCCGCCCATGTTCTTCACGGCGAGCAGTACCTTCTGCCCGTCGCGACGCACGCCGAGCACAACAAGCAGCGAGATCGACGTGGCCTTCTTGTCGAGCCGCACCTTGACGACGGTGCCGTCGAGGATCAGCCGCACGATGTCCTCTGGCTTAAGATCGCGCTTGTTCCAGCTCTCCCAGTCGGCCTTGATCTGCCGCCACACGCGCGACACCGTCGATCTGGAGATGGCGCCGCGGAAGATCGCCGTCAGGGCACGTCCTACGCGCCGTGTGTTGGTGCCGGCGAGATACGCACCGGCGATCAGCGCATCGACCTCGCGGGTGCGCCGGCGGTAGGCGGGCAGGGTCTTGTTGACCCACTCCGTCGTCCGCCCGTCGGCCGTATCGAGACGCGCGCGCGGCACCGCCACCGTGACCGCGCCGAAGCTGCCCAGCACCTGGCGCTCGCGCCGCCCGTTGCGGTGGCCCGTCGAGGGCACCGCGCTGGCCGCACCCTCCTCATGGCCGAGCCCTGCTGCCGCCACCACACGCTCGCCTGCGGTCTTGAGCCGGGCGTAGCGCCCACGTCCCAGCGCTGCTTCCAGCTCCTCCTCCAGCAGCGCCTCGATGAAGCCGCGGATCGTGCCGCGCACGCCCGCCTCCAGCGGTGTGGACCACCCCTCCTCCAGCAGGTGCTTCGAATCTGCTCCCGTGATATCCCTCGTCATGGCGTTGTCTCCGTCGGCGGCTGCCAACCGCCGTTTTGGCTTTCAGATCAAGCCGGAGATAACGCCACCTCCGATTCCCACCAATCCTGGGACGGCACCTGCCGGTGCGATCAAGCCAAAGCGCATGCAAGCCTACCTCGACGAGTTCGCCTTCCGCTTCAACCTGCGCAAGACCAACGGCGTCGGGCGCATCGCGGCCCGCACCATCGAGCAGCTTGTCGCTCGCCCACCGCTCACGACGAAAATGCTGATCCTGGAAACCGTGCCATGTCGAGCTTCCGGAGCTAAGGGCTTAGGATGGTGAAACTGGGTCACATAAGCGGCCCAGCGAAAATGGCCGCGAAATAAAAGCGCAGGAGACCAGACCCCGCCGGTTGCGCGGTTCCGCGCGAAGCCGGACCAGAAGTCGTCGCCGACAAAGAGGCCTTAGGTGCTGATCACCTTCGGCGGATCGAGGCCTGAAGACCGATGCAGACGCCGGGTCTGCAGACGCCGCCACACACCTTGCCCGAATGGCATCCTAGGCGCATACTTGGCGATGATCGATTGAGGCAATTTCGGAGCATTGATCATGCCGAGCGGGGGAGCAGGGCGTCGCCTCGTAGTGCTGGTCGTGACTGGGCTGGTGTGCGTGCTCGCGCTGATTGGAAGCATTTCGGTGCAGGCGCAGGAGAGCGTCGATCGGCTGCTCTCCGAAGTGGGCCAATTGCATAGTCAGGGCCGATACACGGAAGCACTTCCGGTCGCTGAGCAGGCAGTCGACCTCGCGCGCAAGGAGCATGGCGAGGAGGCCCCAGAGTTTGCGTTGGCCGTGTCTCGCTTAGCGTACACCTACCACATGCAGGGGCGCTTCGCCGTGGCGGAGCCGCCATACCTTCGCAGCCTCGGCATTTGGGAGAAGGCGGGGGTGTCCGAGCATACCGATGTGGCAACCACCCTCGACAACTTGGCCGAGTTGTACCGAGCGCAAAGCCGCTTCGCCGAGGCCGAGCCGCTCTACAAGCGCAGCCTCGCTATGCGCGAAAAGTTGCTGGGGCGCGACCACGCCAGTGTCGGCACCACCCTCAACAACCTGGGCCTGCTCTACCACGCGCAGAGCCGCTTCGCCGAAGCAGAGACGCTCTATCAGCGCAGCCTCGCCATAAGGGAGCGGGCGCTGCCACCTGA